>CAYFTY010000001.1:0-30498 GCA_964346045.1 uncultured Bradymonadales bacterium
GTGATGCATGTCCTTGGGGATCGTGCCGCTGCAGCCGTGATTGCCGAGTTGATGCGACCTGCCACCATCGAACGAACCGACGTGCTCGAAGAACTCGGTCTCGATGACGTGTTGCGCCTGCTGGTTCTCGCGCTCACGGCCATTCGAGACCTGCCCGGAATCGACGCTTCGCTTGCATTTACGATGGACCTACAGCCGCTCGCAGGATGGCTCGTCAGAGCGCGAGAAGACGAGCGCCGAGAACTTCTGGGACGTCTCCTGGCAGTCTCCGACCCGCTTGCTCTCGCGCTCGGCGAAGTCGACCGGCACGAAGCAGACGAAGGTCTTGTATTTTCTTTCGAATCCAAGACGCGGGTCGTCGTCAGTGTGGTCACTTCGTCAGAGACTGAGGCGCTGCTCACACTTCTCGAGAGCCATGATCTCGACCCTGCGCTCCGCGAGTCGCTGACCGAGAGGCTGCGCGTGCGAATCGGCGCCAACCATCATCCGGTCGGACTTCAGGAGCCGCTCGAAGTCCACGCCTGAACGCATCCTCTATGGCATCGAGCGCGCTGACGTCCTCAGGAGTGCCAACGTCGGGAGTGCCGAGGTACTCGGGAGCGCCGACGTCCCCGTCGGCATCGAGCTAAGTCTCGAACCCCCGAGCTTTTGACGCTTCTTTCAACGGTGTGATAGATTCCTGAAGGTTCTTTTCCGCGGGCGAGAGTCCACGAGGTATGTGCATGAGTGAGGCGCTCGCAGCAGCGCGACTTCTGGTCGTCGATGACGAAGAATCGATTCGAGAAGTTCTGGTCGATTTCCTGACCATCGAGGGCTATCGAGTCACCGCCGTATCCGACGGCCACCAGGCGCTCGAGCGACTCGAGAAAGAGAGCTTCGACGCAGTACTTCTCGACATGAAGATGCCTGGAATGGACGGGCTCGAGTTGCTCGAGCACCTGCAGACCGCGGCCCCGAGGGCATTTGCGATCATGATGACCGGCTTCGGCACGGTCGAGACGGCGATCGCAGCCATGAAACGCGGCGCATTCGACTACATCCTCAAGCCATTCAAAGTGCAGGACGTGATCCGCCTCGTCGAACGAGGATTGCGCGAGAGAAAGCTCAAAGACGAAAACATACAGCTCAAAGAAGCGCTGAAACTCTACGATCTCAGCGAAACGATGTCTTCGCAGCTCGCCCTCGAGCCGATCTACGACCTCCTCATTGATACGGCACGGGAAGAAACGGGCGCAGATGGAGTGGCTCTCTGGATTTGCAACGAGGGAGCCACGACATTCCAATGCGCACGCCGCTGGATGCGCTCGAATCTCGAACGGGTCCACGCCGATATCATCGCCTCGATCGACATCGAGCAGCTCGTCGCCTCGGATGGCACCGTGGAGCATATCCTGCACGGCGAAGAAGCTCAGCGGCTCATCGAAGGCAATGCGCGGCAGCTCGTCTCGCTGCTGACCGTTCCGCTGCGGACCCAGGACAAGATCGTGGGTTTTTTCGTCGGCTACGCTTTCGAGCGCGACAACACCTTTCATGAAGGCAAGCGCAAGATGCTCTCGGTCCTGTGCGGGCGTGCCTCCGCCGCCATCGAGAATGCCCGGCTATACGGCGATCTGAAGACGACCTTCAAGCAAACGATTCAGGCATTCGCCAACCTCCTCGAAGATAAGGATCCGTACACCCGCGGTCACTCGGAACGTGTCAGCAAATACTCGAGGATGATCGCCGAGGGGCTGGACCTTCCCGACGATGAAGTCGAGCTGATCGCTGATGCTGCGCTGATGCACGACATCGGAAAGCTCGGCATTCGCTACGAAGATCTCAACAAAGCCGAGCCGCTCACCGAGGCTGAATACGAAATGTTCAAGAGCCACACGACACGCGGCAAGTGGATCCTCGAACCCATCGAATTCCTGCACGATCTCATTCCCGGAGTCTACTACCACCACGAACGTTGGGACGGTCGCGGCTATCCGCTGGGCCTCTCCGGTGAAGACATCCCCCTGCACGGTCGCATCCTGGCGATCGCCGACACCTACGATGCGATGACCTCGCATCGAGCCTACCGACGCGCCCTGCCGCACGACGTTGCGATCCAGGAGATCGAGGCCTTCGCAGGTACTCAATTCGACCGCAGGCTCGTCAAGGTCTTCCTCGCCGAAATCTCAGACGAACGCTCCGTGCGGCGCGCCAAGGCGCAGCGCTGGGAATCCCTGCGAGCGATGCAGGGAACGACGACGGCCGGTTAGCGCTGAGCAATCGCGCGAAATGGTCATGAAGAGTGGCCCAGACGGCCCTACGCAACTCGCCAAAAATCGCCCCGTGTCTATAATCAGGCTGAGTACATAGGGATCACTGCTCGGCCTAAGACGCATATTTACTGGGTTTTCCGGAATCATTCGACTTTTTCGGCAGGATTTCTGAAACTGAAAGGGGCTGAGAAGCCTCTTATATGAGGAGAGGGCCGTCGGACATTCTTCGGCAGCTCAACGTATAGTCGGCGCGGGCCTTTCACCCGTTGATCGGCTTAGGAGTATACACGTGATAAAACTCAACGATTTCAACAAGAGCGAAAATAACGAAGCTCTCGAGACGTTCGAACAAACGGCACTCGTATATCTGGACGAGCTCTACGCAACCGGCTTGAAATATACGAAGAACGAAAAAGATGCTGAGGATCTCGTCCAGGAGACCTTCCTGAAAGCATTTTCGAATTTCCACCGATTCGAGCAGGGAACCAATTGCCGGGCGTGGCTCTTCACGATTTTGACGAATACGTTCATCAATCGATTCCGTCGGAAAAAGAAAGAGCGGGAAATTCTGAACGCAGACGATCTGCGGCCCATCCGCCAGAACTTCCATAACGTCGAGAAAGCCGATTTCTACAAAGACCCTGAAAAGGGCGCGCTTTTCAAGACCTTCAGCACCGATTTAAAGCGGGCGCTCGAGCAACTTCCAGAAGAATTCCGGATGGTTGTGATACTCGCCGATCTCAACGACTTCTCGTACAAAGAGATCGCGCACATCCTCGACTGTCCGGTCGGAACGGTGATGAGCCGACTCTTCCGCGGACGGAAGATGATGCGGAAGCATCTGGTTCATATCGCGTACGAGCGTGGCATCATTCGAGATAAGTCCCCGTTTTTGCACGAAGAGAGCAATCGGACCCGGCGCTCGGTGCGTCGCCAGAAGCTCGACGAGCTCGAAGAGCGCAAAGCGAGTTGACTCTCACGGGGTCGGGGGCATCCCGACCTCGTCGACCACCGACATGAACATCTGTGCGATCGCTGCATGGCCGGCAACATTCGGGTGTATGCAGGTCTGTTCTGGTTGCCTCCCTTCAAGATGTCATCCGTGCGAGCACCCCACTCCGAGCAGCTTCTGAAATCACCGCTCTCGAGCTTTCCGGCCTTGCCTGTAAAGGGATCGGCTGACTTCCAGATGCGTTCCAGAGCGCGTACCTTTTCATACCTTTGCCTACATTCACTTTGGTCTGAACTCCGGCACCTTAGACGAATCTTCACTCCATTCCAATATCTGATGGAATAAGCCCCCCCCTGGCAAGCGAGCGCTCGTGTGAGTGTGTGAGAAATCGTGTTACCGTCATGTCATGAGGGTTCTTTTTCTCATTTCGTTTGTGTTGATGACGTCCGGGTGCGCATCGACCGCTTATATCTACACCGAGCCCTCGGGCGCCGAGGTGCGTGTCGACGACAAGGTTCTGGGTTCTACGCCTCTCGCTTACACCGACCTCGTCTACGTCTGGACGACTCGCGAGGTGACGGTGGCGAGCAAGGGATATCGGACACGAACGTTCGAATTGCGTTCGGACGGCCCGCTTTCTCCGGTCTATGCCACCCTCTGTCTCTGCACTGCAGGCCTTTTTCTCCCGGCGCTCTTCGTCTCGGAATTCGAACACGAACTCTATGTCGTTCCGATGGAGTCACTCGAGCCCCCGGACGAAGAACCGCTGATCATTCGTGACCCTGAAGGAATCGACTTTCGACCTTGAACACTCCCGACGAAATCACTGAATGCAAGCATCGACCGGCCTGCGATGGCTGCCCCCTCTTCGAAGCGGGCTCGGGCGGGGTTGCGATCAAAACCGAAGCACTACGAGGGTATTTTCGGTCCTATCGAGATCGCTTCGGATGGCGTGCGCCGCAGGTCGAGTCCCATTCGGCTGACCTGGGCTATCGAAACCGGGCGCGCATGGTCGTCGAAGGCGCGCGACTCGGTTTTTATCAGGCTGGCTCGCGGAACTTCATCGAAATCGAACGCTGCCTCGTTCACACGCCACATCTCGAGGGAGTACTCGATCATATCCGAGACTTCGAGGGGTTGAGTGAGTGCCGGTTTGTCGATGTGAGATCGTCGCGAGAAACGCAGAGCGCCCTCGTGTCGCTCGTGCGGGCCGACGAACCAGCCGATGCCTGGATTGACCAGGCGATCGAGCATTTTGCAGGGGTGCCAGGCCTCTCGTTGGCGCTCGAGCTACTGGCAGATTCGGACGCCATCGGGACGGGAGTCTCTCGTGTGCTCCATGGCGACGATTCGTTATCGATGCGTGTGAGCGGCTTCGACTTCGAAGTCACGAATGATGCATTTTTTCAGGTCAATATCGATGTTCTCGAAGCAATTCACCGCCGGATCCGACCCTTTCTCGAGTCGGTCGAGGATCTCGTCGATGCCTATTGTGGCGTCGGTGTTCATGGAATCGCCGTATCCCCAGAGAACGCGCGAATTCGAGGATTCGATGCCGTCCCTCAGGCGGTGGAGTTGGCGCAGCGCAACGCGGATCGGGCAGGGCGTGAGGCAACCTACCTCGCTTCGAGCGACAGCGATTTTATGCTGGATGGTGAGACCTCGGACGCCCTGATCGTGAATCCTGCACGCTCTGGACTATCGCAGCCCTTCGTTAAGCGTATTTCTGGACATCCTTTCGAGCGAATCGTCTACGTTTCGTGCGATCCGCCGAGCTTTCTTCGAGACGCCGAACGGCTCGTGACCGCCGGCTGGCGCCCCGTCGAATGGGCCGCATTCGACATGATGCCACGTACCGAGCATGTCGAGCTGCTGGGGCTTTTCGAGCGCATCGAAGAAGCATCGTACTCGATCATCGATACGTATTCGGGTGTCGAGGGTCCGCCGGCAGACGACACCTGGTTTGCGATCGTCGAAGGGGAGTTGCCTCGTCGCGCCACGCTTCCGCGTGCGATGGGTACGATCACGCGACTCAGGCGATGCGGGCCAGACTCGGTCGTCGAGATTCAAACCCAGGGGATCGAAGTCGATGCACTGCGCGAAACATTGCGGGCCTGGCAGCATCCTATCGTAGGCGACCGGCACTTCGGCCACGAATCGACTGCACATCGCTATGAGCGCGAATTCGCGCTTGATCGACCTGCGCTGCACCGTTATCGCTCGGGAGATCGATACGAGGTGGTTTCTGCGCATCTCGTGTCGATGTTCAAATTGCCCGCAAAGGTTCTCAACCCGTTGGGCCGAGGTGACGATGTTTGAGCAAGATTTCCTCGACGAGATTCGCCAGGAGCTCGAAGCTCAGAAAAAAGAGCTGGTTCGAAGGCAGAAGGAGACCTCTTCGGAAATCCTGGAGATCCGAGATTCGGATGCCGGTATTCTGGATTCGATCGACACGACGATGCTCGAGCAGACCACATCGACCATGCTCAAACTCAAAGAGCGTGAGCTCGAAAAATTGCGAGCGATCAACGCGGCGCTCGCCAGACTCGACAAAGGCGAGTATGGCTATTGCGTCGAGACCGGCGAGCCGATTGCCGGAGCGCGCCTGAGGGCGAATCCCCTCGCGCGACTTACTCTCGAGGCCCAGAAAGACCTCGAGGAAGAAGAGAGACGCAGGAATTTTCGCCCCGGTCTCTTGGATGATATGGAGTAGAAGCAACCACACGGTAGAGTGCGAGTGAACACATGAAAACGATGGATCCCAACAGCAAAGTGCGCTGCTCATTCTGCGGAAAAGAAGCGCGCGACGTTCGACGGCTCATTGCCGGTCCCAAGGTGCATATTTGCGACGAATGTGTGTCGCTCTGCCGCGAGATCATCGAAGAGGATCGCCAGCGAGAGCCCGAGCGCTCGCAGGGCATCGAAGAGATGCGACCCAAGGTGATCAAAGCGTTTCTCGACGAACATGTCGTCGGCCAGGAGCGGGCCAAGCGCGCGCTGGCTGTGGCCGTCTACAATCACTACAAGCGGATCAAAGCCGACGAGATCGAAGACGACCTCGAAGAAAAGATCGATCCCGAAGACGAAGTCGAGTTGACCAAGGGCAATATCCTGCTCATTGGTCCCACCGGAAGCGGCAAGACCTTGATGGCGCAGACGCTCGCCAAGATGCTCGATGTTCCCTTTACGATCGCGGACGCGACGAGCCTTACGGAAGCTGGCTACGTCGGCGAAGACGTCGAAAACGTTATCAAAAGCCTCTGGCTGGCCGCCGATCGCGACGTGGAGCGAGCGAGCCGTGGCATCGTTTGTGTCGACGAGATCGACAAGCTCGGTCGCAAGGGCGACAGCGCATCATCGACACGAGACGTCGGAGGTGAAGGCGTGCAGCAGGCGCTGCTCAAAATGGTCGAGTCGTCGAATGTGATGATCACCCCCGAGGGGTCGCGAAACCGTCCCCAACAGGAATTCATCCAGGTCGACACGACCAATATCCTCTTCATCTGCTGTGGGTCGTTTCAGGGACTCACCGAGATCATCGGTCGACGCATCGGCGAGAGCCGCATGGGTTTTGGAGCCGACGTCACCCAAAAGACCGATATGTCGAACGCGATTCTGCACCACGTGCGCCCCAGCGATCTGAATAAATTCGGCCTGATCCCGGAATTCGTCGGACGTTTTCCCGTGATCGTGACCTTCGACGAACTCAGCGAAGACATGTTGGTCGACATCCTCTGGCAGCCCAAAAATAGCCTCGTGAAGCAGTATCAGAAGCTTTTCGAACTCGAGGGTGTCAAGCTGCGGCTCAATGAAGAGGCGATGCGGGCGATGGTGCGCGAAGCTATCAAGAGAAAGACCGGAGCCCGTGGACTTCGAGCGATTATCGAAGAGGTGATGCTCGACATCATGTACGAGCTCCCCAGCCTCGATAACGTACGAGAATGTGTGATCACCGAGGATGTGGTCATGAAAAAGGAGAAGCCGATGCTCGTATACGAAAAGCAGTCGGCGTGATCGTGTCTGTGGTCTGAACACCCCAATTTCCAGTGTAGTGGCGACTCGCGTTGCCACTTTTCTTCGTCCGGAGCGACGCTAAACACATGGCGAGGCACCCTGAAACGCCCGGTTGACGGGGGCGATCCGGCTTTTTGTACGTTTTGTCACAAATAATGGCATCGTACTTGCGTTCGATCGACGGGGTCGAGTCTGAGAGTGTACGGTGCGCGGGCACGCACATTTGAATCGCAGGCCCTTTATAGGATACGCTGTGCTGCACGGGTGAAAGCCTGAAGAACTACTGAGTAGAGCCAACACTGAAGGGAGGCTCACGAAATATGATGAAACGAATGATCACAATCTTGATGGTACTCGCATTCGCAGCCGCGTGCGGCGACGATACTGAGGTTCCTGACAATAACACCAACAATACGAACAACGCCGGTGGCGACACCGACGTCGTCGATATGGAGCCGGATGCGGATCCCGACATGGCCGAACCGGACATGGATCCCGACATGGACCCAGACGTTCCGGATATGGATTCCGACATGGATGTGGTCACCCCGGATATGGGCGATGACATGGAAGCCGACACGGGCGCTGACATGCCCGAAGAAATGGACATGGAGGAGTTCGACGCACTTCGGACCTGTCTCGAGGATTGTGCCTACAACGGACCGATGGCCGACCAGGTCGATTGCGACTATGACGGCATTTCGAATGCCGAAGAGATTGTCCAACTCGGAACCGACGCGTGTGAGGTCGATACCGACGGCGATGGCCTGAGTGACCTGGACGAACTCCAGGCTGCGACCGATCCACTCAACGCTGATTCCGATGGCGATGGCCTCGAGGACGGGCGTGAGCTCGATTTTGGCTTTGACCCGAACAATCCGAATTCACTCAACGACATGCCGCCGATTGCCGATGGCGATCGATGGGTCGTGAATGCATGCAACAACCCCGAGGCAGAAGCCGTGAATTTCTACACGGACGGCCCCGGAGACTGGCGCATCGCATTGCCGCCAGCTTTCTCGTACGACAGCCTCACGGTTGCAACGGCGACCGCAAGTAATAAGCAGGCCGCCGCGGTCTTCGACGACCCGGCCACCGAGGTCTCGGGATTCATTCTCTCGCGTGCCTCGACGGGAACGACGCCTGCACCGGTCGACCTCGTTCAGCAAGTCAACCTCGGTGCCGTCGGCTCGCTTCAGCAGGGTAATACCGGCGGTGAGTTCGACACGTGGGATGGCAACAAGGCTTCGGTTCGTCGTGAACTTCGGCGTACATCGCAGCTTCGTTCGGCCCGTCAGGTTCGCGACCAGGCACTCTTTGCCATCGCGCCCTTCGGCCCGGCAGACGTGACGGGTGTGCCGCCTTCGGCAGGTAATACCTACAACGACTTCCGTATCTTCGTATCGGTGACAGTACGTCCCGACCCGATCGGCGGAGACCGCATCATCACGGCAGTTGCACTCGCGCCGGCACAGAAATTCGACCAGCGCGAAAAGGTGCGCTTCCGAATCGATGACCTCTCGAATACCACGAACGTCGGTCAGGCTGGCGACGAACCGCGTACCGGATGCACCACCTTCCGGGCGACCGAGGGCGCGCCCGCTGCAGACTTCTACTGGGTGATGGACCAGTCGGGCTCGATGTTCGACGACTTCGCAACCCTCATCAGCGTCGGTAATAGCTTCTTCTCGGCACTCGCCAACTCGCCGCTCGACTATCGACTCGGTGTTGCGAACATGGACGGCCCGACCGAGGGACGTCTACGGGTGCCGCCAGCATGGCACAAGACCCTTCAGGACTTCACCGACGAGATCAACGGTCACGTGATTAACTGCACGGGCTGCAGTGGAGGACAGGAGTTCGGTCTTCAGGCGGCTCAGGATGGCATCACCTACATGCGCGGCTCGGCTTCGAGTCAGGTCGAACGTATTCGTGCCGATGCGACCCTGGTCACGATCTGGATGTCCGATGAGGAAGCCCAGTCGGTCAAAGATGCAGGCGGCGCGAGCAGCAGCTCGGGAAGCAGTCTGGTCGCACAGTACACGAACTTCTTCACGCCGCAGACGGTTGGCTTTGCAATCGTTGCTACCGACAGCGCGTGTTCGAGCGACCAGTACGAGGGCGACGCCTATCAGGCCGTCGCGCTGGCGACCGGCGGTACGGTTGCTTCGCTTTGCGATAGTGACCTGAGCGAGACGATTCAGGAAATCATCATCGCCGCCTCGGCTTCTGCGTCGAACTTCACCCTGCCGCGGACCCCGGTTTCGAGCACGCTGCGCGTGTTCAAAAATGGCGAGTTCGTGCCGCGTAGTCGTGAAAACGGGTTCGATTACTTCGCCAACACGAATAGCGTGGCGTTCTTCGGAACCTATCGGCCTGAGACGCCCGATCCGGTGAATTTCTTCTACGGTGATGACTTCGCCGTGAGTTACGAGTATCTCACCGACCGAACGAAGTAAGCCGAAACATTGCCAGGATTGAGAGGGCGTCCGTCGGGGCGCCCTTTTTTATGATTTGAAGCGGCGCACATAAAGCTGGGGGTCGAGGCCTTTATTCCATCGCACGAGCACCTGAACCGCCCCCTGGTAAGCAGGTTCGTTGTCGAGGTTCACATGCGTCCAGACGTCTTCGACCTCGCAGACTTTGGTTGTCTCTTCATATTTGACGAGGATGTGTTCGCCGATGCGCGGTGCACGAAAGAGATGACTGCTGCGTGCGCTCGGAACGGGGATCGTGGCGTTTTTGTCGACGATGAGAATTTGATACATGCTCTGCTCGCGGGTCGTTGGTCCAATACCTCAGTATTAAGCCCGCTTCAGCGTTTACGCCAGAAAGAGGACAAAACGTGGATGGAACATCCCTGCCGAGCATCGTGACCGAGATCCCGGGCCCGAAATCACGGAACTGGGTTTCTCGACTTGCCGAGACCGAATGCCCGGCTATCACAGCGCGCCGAGCTCGGAGAGCCGATGAAACGGGTGTGCCTCAGGATCCGATCGTGTGGGACGAGGCACTCGGGGCGAACGTCCGTGACGTCGACGGCAATCTCTACGTCGACCTCACGGGAGCCTTTGCCGTAGGTGGGCTCGGACATCGCCACCCTGCAGTAGTCGAAGCCATGCAGCGTCAGGGCTCGCGGTTGATCCATGCCATGGGGGACGTCTACCCGAGCGATGCAAAGATTCTCTTCAGCGAGAAACTCGCCGAGCTTGCGCCCGGGGCGCTGAGACAGTCGATTCTCGGAATGTCTGGAGCGGACGCCATCACCGCCGCATTGAAGACTGCCGTGGTTCATACGGGAAAGACCGGTATCCTCGCATTCTGGGGTGGATATCACGGACTTTCCTACGGCGCGCTCGCCCCCACCGGCTACCGGAGTTCATTTCGAGAGCCATTTCTTTCGCAATTGAACGCACATGTTCATTTTGCGCCCTATCCGGATCGTTTTCGCCCACCATTTGGGCTCGATGGCGAACCGCCCGAAGTGATTCGAGACGCCGTGCTCACCCATGTGCACAGCATGCTCGCAAACCCTGCCAGCGGTGTCGCCGGGGTAGGGGCGATGATCGTCGAGCCCATTCAGGGTCGCGGCGGCGAGGTCGTGCCGCCCGATGGATTCCTATCGGGACTGCGCGAGGTCTGCGATGAGTTTGGCATCGTTCTCATTTTTGACGAGATCTTCACCGGGTTCGCACGCACCGGAGACCTCTTTGCCTGCGAGCACGAAGACGTGATTCCCGACCTGATGTGCCTGGGCAAAGCCATGGGCGGCGGCTTCCCGCTTTCGGCCGTGATCGGAACCCCCGAGGTCATGGGCTCCTGGGGCAATTCGAAGGGAGAAGCCATCCACACCAGTACGTTTTTGGGCAATCCGCTCGGGTGTGCCATGGGAACCGCTGCGCTGAGCGCACTGGTCCATGAGAAATGGGCGAAACGCAATGCCCGACGGGGCGAAGAGATGATGCGAGACCTCGCCGAAATCGCCGAAAGGCACCCTCGACATATCGGCGACGTTCGGGGGCGCGGGCTCATGATAGGTGTCGATCTCGTCCAAGATGGAGATCCTCGAAAACCTGCATCATCATTGGCGCTCGCGCTCATGGACGGCCTGCGGCAGGAAGGCTTTCTCATTCTGCCGTCGGGGGTCGATGGAAATGTCATCGGTCTCTCGCCACCCTTCGTTCTCACGGACGAACAGTGGTCGGCCTTTCTGGAGGCGTTCGAAAAACAGGTTGTACAAGCCGACGGCAGCATGTAATCACCACGGGGTGTGCCAGATAGTGGATTTCTATGGACCCCATCATCGAACGATCAGCCGGGGGAGTACTTTTCAAGGTCGACGACGATCAGGCCGAAGTTTGTCTGATCCAGGTGCGTACTCGGGGCGGGAATCCGAGCTGGCGCCTTCCCAAAGGGTCTATCGAGCAAGAAGAGACACCTGAAGAAGCTGCAGTACGCGAAACCCAGGAAGAGACCGGCTGCACCGGCGAAATCATCACCGAATTGAGCGAGATCGAATACTGGTACACGCGCAGCGACGATGGTGAAAAAGTTCGGGTCAAAAAGGTCGTCCGTTTCTTTTTGATGGAGTACCAGGAAGGCGATATCGCCGACCATGATCACGAGGTCATTGATGCGCGCTGGATGAATCTCGACGAAGCCCTCAAAGAGATTTCTTACGACGCCGAAAGTCGGGTGCTCCAGGAAGCGATCCACTCGTGGGACGCCCATCTTTATCGACAGGGTCTTCTCTGACCTTTCACTCATGACAAAGCCGGGGGCGAGAGGCTAGAATCGGCGCATGAGACTTGGGCCGTTCGAGATACACTCTCAGGTGGGCGAAGGGGGCATGGGGCGCGTATTTCGCGCATCGCATGTTTCTGAGCCCGTCGAGGTCGCCATCAAGGTTCTGACCGGCGAGCGCGCCCGTGATGCACGATACCTCGAGGCATTCGCAAGAGAGGTCCGCGCAGTGGCCGCCATGGACCACCCGGGCATCGTCGCTGTTCACGATTTCGGGCGGATTACCCCGGAATTCGAGAGCGACTCCGACGGCGAGTTTGTTGCGGGTAGCCCCTATCTCGTGATGGACCTGATCGAAGGAGGCACACTCGCTTCACGCGCGAGGTCGATGAACTGGCGCGAATTCAGGGCGGCTCTACTGATGACGCTGGATGCGCTGGCACACGCGCACGCTCGCGGGCTGATTCACCGCGATCTCAAGCCCAACAACATCATGGTCGATGCGGCAGATGCCAGAAGCGGTCTGCTCAAGCTCACGGATTTTGGTCTGGCACACGCTTTACCCGTGTCAGGTCTCGGCGCCGACGAAGAGCAGCCCGAGGAACGCGTGGCGGGAAGCAATCGTCGCATCATCGGAACCCCGACGTACATGGCGCCCGAGCAGATTGAAGGGCGCGACCGCGAGTTGGGACCGTGGACCGATCTCTATGCGTTAGGTTGTCTGGCGTATCGTCTGGCGACGGGCGCTCCCCCCTTTGTGCATACCGATCGAGTCGAGATCTTGCGCTCTCATCTGCGCGAAAAACCGCCTGCGTTCGCGCCGAGATTTGCATGTCCCGTCGGTCTTCGAGGTTGGCTCGATACCCTGCTCCGCAAAGATCCTATGGGGCGCTTCACACGGGCCGCAGATGCAGCGTACGCGCTGCTGCAGATTCCAGAGGGCGAGTGGATCGATCCCGTTCGCACCTCGAATGCGGACTTTCCCGAAGATGGGACCACCTTGCTCGATGTCCCCCTTTCAGATGCCTCGGTGTCCCTTACGCACGAGTGGCTCGACGAACCACGAACGGGTCGCGACTTCCAAAAGACTCCACCGCTCCCATCGACCTGGCGTCTCGACCGTTCGATGGACCAGCGAATGCCCCTTGGTGGTGCGGGTCTGGGGCTCTATGGCCTGCGGTCCATTCGACTCGTGGGGCGGGGAAACGAACTCGATTATCTCTGGAACTCTCTTCGAATCGTTGCAAGCCGCGGCGAGTCGCGAGCCGTCGCGCTCACGGGGGGGCCGGGCGTCGGTAAATCACGTATCGCGCAGACGCTGACCGAACGAGCACACGAAGTAGGCGCGGCCCACATACTCACTGCGCATTACGCGCCCGAGCCGCCCCTCATCTCGCCGATCGCGGCGATGATTCGAGATTTTGTGCGCGCTGGATCGCTTCGACGAAACGGTGTGCTCGGTCGGCTGCGTCAATTTCTTCCCGGCGGCGTCGAATCAGACCAGCTTTTCGAGATGCTTGCGCTCTCAGAGATGATTGCTCCGGGAACCGGCGGTGCCGAGGATACGAGGCTTACGCTCACGAGCATGGACGAGCGCTACACCGCCGTCGCCAAATTCATTGAGGGGCTGACCCGCGACCGCCCTGTCGTGGTCTGGATCGACGACGGCCACTGGAGCATCGAGGCGATTGGCTTCGCTGCTTATCTCGCTCAGTCTGACCTGCCCGTTCTCACCATCATCACGATTCGCGACGACGTCATGGCGTCGCGCGACTACGAGAATGCTCTGCTCGAAAATGTGCTCGAAGATACGCCGCTCGAACGCCTCGAGGTGCCCCCGCTCGACGATGATGACCAGGAAGAGCTCGTAAAAACTCTGCTCGGGCTCGAAGATTCGCTCGCGCGTCAGGTCCTTCAGCGGGCCGACGGGAATCCACTCTTCGCGATCCAGCTCGTCGGTGATTGGGTCGATCGCGCAGCTTTGATGAGCAGCCCCAACGGCTTCCGGCTCAAGCCGGGTGAGAAGGCCTCGATCCCCGACGATATTCACGAGGTCTGGGTGCGGCGCGTCGATGAAGTGCGCGACGAATTCCAGGGCGCCGAACCGGAGCGGATCGTCGCGGCGCTCGAGACCGCCGCTGCATTGGGCGAGAGGATCGATATCGGAGAGTGGCTCGAGGTGATCTCGGATATGGAGGTTCCCGTCGACTTTGTCGAACACCTCACCGAGATGCGGCTCGCCGCCATCAACGACGATGAGACATGGTCGTTCGTGCATGGGATGTTCCGAGAAAGTATTGCGCGCCGAGCGGTCGAGTCACAACGGTGGGCGCAGGCACATCTGCGCTGCGTTCGTGGCCTCGAGCGACATCATCGATCGATCTGGGGAGGTGTGGCCCAGCGCGCGGGACAGCATTATTACGAGGCTGGCGAATATCGGCAGGCTCTCGAACCGCTCGAGCGTGCGGCTGTCGGTGCCTTTTCGGAAGGAGAATTTCAGCGAGGTCTGCGACTCCTTTCGCTGCGCGAGGAAGCCATGCTCGCGGCTTCGATTCCCCAGACCGATCAGAGCTGGGCGGACTCGTTCGTGCTGCGAGCGCGTATGCTCTTTGGACACGGTGATATCGAGGGAGCGCGCGGTATCATCGAAGAAATCGAGCGAATCTCAGGTCCGCTTGGATGGAAAATTCAGCGAAAGGTCCACTGGCTCAAAGCGATCATCTGTGTGCGCACAGGAGAACTACGTGAGGCACGCGAGCTCTTTGTGAAGGCGCTCGAAGCCACCGATGCCGAAGAAGTCGATTTTTACGCAGATGTGGTTCAGGGATTGGGGGCGGCACTCTCGGCACTTGGCGAGGCTGATGAGGCGATCGCGCGATACGAGCAGTCCATCGAGCTCTTTGGAAAGACGGGTCGACTCGTCGGGATCGGAAACGCGCATGCGGGCATTGCTCAGATGTTGATTGGCGTCGGCGACTTCGAGCAGGCCGCCGAGCGCCTCGAAGAGTCGAAAGAGGCGTTCGAGGAGGCCGGCAATCGAGTAGGCCTCTCGCGAACTTTGAACGATATCGGGGACCTACATCGCGATCAGCGACGTCTCGATGAGGCCGAACGACATTACAGGGCGGCACAGAGGCTCATGGAGGCAACGGGGTCAGCCTACGTGGGCGTTCCCATGGTGAACCGGGCCTTTGTCTTGCTCGCACGGGACGAGGCCGAAGCTGCATTGGAGCTGGCCGAAAGGGCGCGCCGACGATTGATCCAACACGAGGTGCTCGGCATTGCCGGTTATACGCATCTGGTGCCATTGGTTGTTCATGCCGAATCCGGTGCGATCGAACATTTTCGTTCGGTTTTCGAAACCTTCGTGGAGTTCCTCGAGAGTGGAAACGTCGACCGAGACATTGCCGAATTCGCGCTCCGGGCAGGATCGGCTGCACTGCGCAATGGTTGGGAGGAGACGACCCAGCTCTATCAAATCTCCCGCGACCAATTCGCGAAGCTCGGCGATTCGGTTCGAGCCGAGGAGGTCGCCGAACTACTCGAACTCATCTGAAAGTCCCCGAGTTGCAAAACTTTGACCTTCATCTCCATCCGCACTAGCCTCTCCACATGGATCAGGAGGGTCGCGTGAAGAAAGGGGTTCGAATACTCGTCGCATCACTCTGTGTCTGGGGGCTGACAGCCTGCGGCGCATCGAAGAAGACCCAGGACCCGGCGCCCGAGGCTGCGGAGCAAACTCAGCAGCCGGCAGAGCCGCCACCGGAATGTTTACCCGGCTGTCAGGAAAATGACGACGGGGTCTGCGAGACATCGGCGCGCTCGGTGGATCCCAGCGGCCGGATCGAAGAGCAGACGATCGAGTGCGATCCCCGATGTTGTAGCGGCGAATCGCCCTCGCAAAACGCGATCGATGCAGACGGCGACGGCATCATCAACGATCGTGACGAGTGCATCGAGGAAGCCGAAGATTTCGACGGGTTTCAGGACGATGACGGATGCCCCGATCCCGATAATGACGGCGACAATATTCTGGACGCCGACGATATCTGTCCTCTCGACGCTGAAGATTTCGACGGCTTCCAGGACGACGATGGTTGCCCGGACTAATTAACCAGGGGCGAGTTGGTTGACCCAGATCGCGTCGATGTCGACCGAAGTCTGGATGAGTGAATGTTCGCTCATCCAGCTTTCCAGACTCTCGTAGTACGCCCGCGCCATCGTAAAGTCGAAGACGAAGCAGGGCACCGTGGCCTCGAAGTCGGGCTTCAGGAACCATTCGAGTCCAATTCGCAATTTCATTCATTGCTCCTCAACCTCGGTCAGGGTCGGGCATTTCGTATCGCGCGCAGCTCGTCGGCGTCCAGTGTATTCAACACGTCTTTGGCGCTGAGTCCGGCGCGGCGCGCCTGTTGTACAGCGTAATACATATCGTCGAGCCCTTTCGTCGAATGGGCGTCTGAGCCGAGGACCAGGCGGCAGCCTCGCGCAATCGCTTTCTGAGCCCATTCCGAATTCAGGTCGAGTCGCCCGGTCGAGCCATTGATCTCCAGGGCTACATCGTGTTCACTCGCGGCTTCCATCACCGTATCGGCATCGAAAACATAGCCGTCGCGACCGCCCAGAATGCGACCGGTCGGGTGCCCGATGCATGAGAGCAACCCCGTTTCGATCGCCTTGACCAGGCGCTCGGTCATCTCGGCTTCGCTCAGATTGAAATGGCTGTGGACGCTGCCGACGACCCAATCGCATTCTGCCAGTAGCTCTCGATCCATATCGAGACTGCCATCTTTGAGGATATCGACCTCGATACCGGCGAGTACCCGGAAGTCTTCTGCGGCTTCGTCCGCTTTACGAATCATCTCGATCTGTTGCTCGAAGCGGTCAGGCGTCATGCCGTTCGCGACCGTGACGGCCTGGGAGTGGTCGGTGATGGCGATGTAGCCATAGCCGTGATCGCGGGCAGCCTGCACCATCTCTTCGAGCGAGTTGCGGCCATCGGTCTCGGTCGTATGCATATGAATGTCGCCCCGCACCGATCCCGTATCAATCAGCTCCGGCAATTCGCCCGCTTCGGCCAGATCGATTTCGTTTCCTCCCTGCCTGAGCTCGGGCGGGATGAACTGAAGGTCGAGCGCTGCATAGAGCTCTTCTTCGGTGCGACTGGCCACTGGGTCGTCTTCACCGCGCGGAAAGACCCCGTATTCGTTGATCTTCAGGCCGCGTTTTTTCGCGCGCGTACGCAGTTTGATATGATGTTCTTTACTGCCGGTGAAGTAGTGCAGGGCGGCTCCGAATTGGTCGGGTGTCACGACACGTACGTCGAGCTGAATCCCGCTTCGCAGACGCGCCGAGGTCTTTGTGTCCCCACGAACGAGCACGTCTCCGACCTCGGGCAACTCGACAAAGCGGTCGAAGATCACGTCACGGTCGTCGAAGTTCTGCGTCGCGACCACGATGTCGATATCCCCAATGGTCTCGCGTCCGCGTCGAATCGAACCTGCAACTTCGATCTGGTCTACCACATCGAGTTTGGCGAGCTCGGCTTTGATGCTCTCGGCCCGTGTCCTTGCAGCAGGCAAAGGAGTTCGCCCGCTCGATTGCGCGAGCCTTTCGAGCTCGTCGAGGATCTTCTGCTGGGTCTTTTGACCCATTCCTTCGAGCTCGGCGATACGACCCGATTCGGCTGCCTCTCGCAAAAGGTCGACATTGGTGACACCGAGTTCGTCATAGAGAAGTTTGATCCGCTTTGGGCCGAGCCCTTGAACGCGAATCACATCGAGCAACCCGGGATCGAGCTCCTGCAGAAGCTCATGGTGCGCCGGCGAAACGCCGGTCTCGCGAATGGCTTCGAGTTCGCGAGCGATGCTCTTGCCGATGCCGTCCACGCTCTTGAGCTCGTCGGACGCCATGATGTCCTCGAGGCTCTCGCTCAAGTTCTCGACGGTCCGTGCGCCATTCTCGTACGCGCGGATCTTGAAGTGGTTGTCGCCGCGAATTTGTCTCAGAATTGCGATTTCTTTGAGAATTCGCGCGTACTCTTTGTTGTCCATCTTCCTTCCTCGGCCTATGCTCTCTCGGTGGCGCGATAGTGTCCACGGGTGAGATGCGGGATGCAACCCGCGAGTTCATTACGAGTCATGGGACGCAGCGCCTTTGAATGAACTCGCGGACTCGCCCGTCATTCGTAATGGGGCGTGGCAAAAAGGCGGGCGCAGACGCTTGCAGAAAGCGCTCCAATGCTTGAGAAAGATGTGGTTTCAATTTAGTCTTTCCAGGCAAATGGTTTGCCGTTTTGCGGGCCGAACGAAATTTTGAGGTCGATTCATGAAGATAAAGATTCTCTTGATATTCGGGGCATGTCTGGCGCTCCTTGCGAGCCCCAGCGTGTTTGCGCAGGAAGAACCTGCCGAAGCAGCTGAAGACGCCGAGGCCACTGAGTCAGAGTCGACGGACGCCGCCGAGGCTGAGGCAGACTCGCAACCTTCCGACCAGGCCGAGGGTGAGGCGGCCGAAGGCGAAGAACCCGCTGAGGGTGCTGCCGCCGAAGAAGGCGAGGAGGCTGTGGCCGAGGGCGCCGCCGCGCAAGAGGGAGACGCCCCATCCGAAGAAGCCGTCGGTCCGGGAGGCCGTCCACTGCGCACCGATTATCCGGGCACCGACGAATCACTTCGTTCGCGCATGGATACCGATCGCATCGAGGGGCTCGAAATCGATCCGAATCAGCCGCAGGAAGCCTACACGATGCGGGTCAAAGAGCTCGAAACCAAGATCGATGACCTCAAAGAAAAGGTCTTCCAATCCAAAACCCGAATCGTTCTGCTGCGCGAGACGCTGCTCAGCGGCAACCTCGCCGGAGCTCGTGCGTCGATCGTCCATCGCTCGGAGCTCGGCTCGGCATTCAAATTGCGCCAGGCGACCTACAGCCTCGATGGAACCAAAGTCTTTGGCCAGGTCGACAATAACGGTTCACTCTCGGACAAGAATGTTTTTGAGGTCTACAACGGGGGAATCTCGCCCGGGAACCACACCCTCTCGGTGTCACTTCGCTATCAGGGAAGCGGCTACGGACTTTTCAGCTACTTCGACGGATACGAGTTCGACATTAAGTCCTCGTGCCCGTTCGAGGCAAAGGAAGGAAGGGTCGTTCAGGTGCGAGCCACCCCATTCGAAGCTGGCGATGCGACGACCTCCAAAGAACAACGGCCAAATTTCAAATGCGAGGTCAAGTACTTCGACAGCCGGCAAGACGACGTAGCGCCCGAGCAGGAAAAATCGGTTGCAGATGACGGCGAAGCTTGAGCCCGGAGCGGCGAAACATGCGATTTTGCAAAAAGCACATCATCAGCGCCATCGCGGCTTCGACCGCACTTCTTGTATGGGCGACGAGCGCGCACTCCCAGGAGCTCGCGCAGGCCGAAGCTGAAATTCAAGAGGTCTCGCAGCAGGTGAGCAGACTCGAAAACGAGTTTCTCAAACCGGCCGTGCTGGCATCACGCTACAAAACCGAGGCCCGCTTCAACGACGCCAAGGTCGCTTATTATCTGGAGGATTATCACCGGGCAGCCGTCCTCTTCGTCGATATCGTCCAGAAAGAAAATCAGAGCTTTGGCAGCTACCGCGAGGCGCTTTACCTGCTGGGTGACTCTCTCGCTCGCGTTCGAAATTATCAGGGCGCTCGAAACTATTTTCGCCAGATTCTCGAGCTCGGCTCAGGTCTCTACTTTCAGGAGGCTGCTTCTCGCTACCTGGAAATCTCCTTTGAGAGCCGCAATTTCGATGGGGTCGAAGATGTGTTGAACCGTGTTCAGCGCTCGGGCCAGATGAGTGCAGGCCTTCATTATATTTCAGGTAAGGCGCTCTACCGGCAGGATCGTTATCCCGAAGCGCGGGCTGAATTTCAACGAGCCGCGTCCGATCCCGAGTATCGTTTGATGGCCGAGTACTTTCGGGGAGTCGTACTCGCCACCGAAGGTAAGCTCGATGAGGCACGCAGTGTCTATGCAGGCATCACGAACGACGCCGCGGTAACGAGCGAACGTGACCAGGAAATCGTGAATCTCGCGTTCGTCGCGCGCGGCAGGCTGGCGTACGAAAAGGCCGATTATGACACTGCGATCGACATGTACAGTCGTATCCCGCGGTTCAGCGAACACTTCGACCAGGCACTCTGGGAAATGACGTGGACGCTCATTGCAAAGGAAATGTTTCGCGAAGCGCGACGGAACGTCGAAATTCTGCTTTTCTCGGACCCCGACCCCGAGTTCGTCGCTCAGGCGCGGCTGCTCAAGGCCGACCTCTCAGTGCGACTCAATCAATATGAGCTGGCCGAAGAGGATTTCCAGGACGTGTTGACCGAGTTTCAACCGGTCAAAGACGAGATGGATACATTCGTGGCCGATCGCGGAGATTTGCGTTCGTTCTTCACGGGAATGGTCGAGCAGGACCTCGAAGGGAATAGCCAGGCAGGTCTGCCCCCGCTGGTCGAAAAGTGGCTCGACAGTGATGCGACGATTCGCAACGCGTCCCGTTTGATCCGCGATGTTCGCGATGTGAACGCCGAGATCGACGAAACGCGCCAGGTGCTTGCCGAGGTCAATGCACGGCTCGACTCGACCACGCGCGTGCAGTCGTTTCCCGAACTGGCCGAAGGAATGGCGCTTGGCATCGAAGCCGAAAATCGCCTCACGAAAGCGCGTCGATTGATCCTCAATGCCCACTATCAAGAGGTCAGTAGCCGCTTGAGCACAGCACAAGAACAGAGGTGGGAATCACTATCTGCCGAGCTCGATCGGCTCGAGAAGGCATACGCAGAAATCCCCAAGGATCGAGAGGCCATCGCCGAACGAGACCGGGCGGTTCACGCGGAGTACGCGCGACTTCAGAGAGAGCTCGATCGTGTCGATGACCAACTGGATGGCCAGCGGGCCATCCTGGCAGGGGTCGACGTCTACATTCAGAACGAATACGGCGAGCCGCTGACCGAAGACCAGAAGACGCAGATTGATGCATTGAAATCCGAGGTCCGCGAGACTCTGAAGGAGCTCGAGGAAGTACGGTCAGCTTTGCAACTCCAACTCAAAATTGCTCGAGACGAGGTGGGAGTTGGCGACCCGGTGTCGGTCGCCGAACGAGACCTGCGCGAGCGGTACGCTGCACGCATGGACGAAGCCTCTTCGCTCCTGCAGTCTGCCGGGCGTCTCGAACGCGCTCAATCCCTGCGCCAACGTATCCAGCCGCTCGAAAGACGGCTTCAGGATTATTTCACCCGCATGGAATCATTGGTCAATGACAAGGTGAGTGAGATTCGTGATGACGTACGCAATGAAGAGAAAATGCTCGCGCAGCACAAAGATTCGCTCGACGAACTCATCTATGCGTCTCAAGACGGAGCAGGCGTGCTGGCATACATCAATTTCATGAGAGCTCGTGCGGACTTCAACGCGATGATCTTGAGAGCCGAAGTCGGGCTTGTGGACGTGAAGTGGCAAAAGAAAGAAGAGATGTCGAATACGATTAACCAACTCTTCGAAAATCGCACGCGTCAACTCAGGCAACTGCAACAATCCTTTGAGGAGGTGCGGTAATGAGGATCCGTGAGCTCAGATGGATTGTGATGGCGGCCGGTCTGCTCCTGGCAGCGCCGAATGCGATCGCGCAGGAAAATCCCGAAGATTTCGACGTCGAGGTCGAAGACGATACCGATCTCGGCAAAGAAGAGGCCGAGCGGGGTCGAGATCTCGGCGGCGAGGGGATGAAAGACGAAGAGAAGAAAACCGTTCGCGATGTCGAGGTGAAGCTTCCCGAGAATGCCGATCCGAAATTTATCGAAGCCTTCAAGGCTTACCAGGAGTCGGTGACGCGCTATGCGGCCGAGAACAAAGACTTTCGAGATAGCATCGAACGCGTCGTGGACGCCGAGTACAAACGGCGCGTCGCACAGGTGAATGAACGCTTCGATTCCAAGATTCGCGCGAACGAGGCGGTCGAGCGGCAGTATCGCGTCGACGCTATCGCATCCTTTGAGGGCTTCCTCGAGCGCTATCCGAATGAGCCCCGGTATACGCCCGACGCAATGTTCAGGTTGGCTGAACTCGAGTTCGAAAAAGCCAACGATGATTTCCTCGTCGCCGACGAAGAATATCAGGATCAGATGGCGCTCTACGAGGCAGGCAAAATCGCCGACCCTCCCGCGGACCCCGTGCGCGACTATGGGCGCACGATCGCACTCTTTCGACAGCTCATCGCAGACTGGCCCGACTACCGCCTGCTCGACGGCGCCTACTATCTACTCGCCTATTGCGAGCTGCAGATGGGGAACGAGCAGGAAGCGCGACGACTCTTTGCCGAGCTCATCGTTCAACGGCCGGAGAGCGAATTCATCCCCGAGGCATGGATTCGAATCGGTGAGTTTCACTTTGATTACAACGAACTCGAGCTCGCCAAGCAGGCGTATCTCGAGGCCATGAAGTTCCCCGATAGTCAGTTCTACGACAAGGCGCTGTACAAGCTCGCGTGGACCTATTACCGGCAGGATAATTTTGACCAGGCGATCAAAGAGTTCAAACGACTCATTGAATACAGCGACAAGCTCGAGCGCGAAACCGGTCAATCAGGTTCGGTGCTGCGTGCCGAAGCTGTTCAATACATGGCGATCTCGCTCGCCGAAGAAGACTGGAACCTCGACGGGATCAAAGACGACGACTTCGGGCTGATTCGTGCCAAGCGCTATCTCAAGGGTGAAAAGCCATACGAGCGCGAAGTGCTCGCACAACTCGGTGAATATCTCTTCGAGAATACCCGCTACCGCGAATCCGTAAATATCTACCGGTATATGCTGGCAAAGTATGCCTTTGACCGGAAGAACCCGGAGACGCACGAGCAGATCATCCTCGCGCTCCTGCGTGAAGGCGATATGGACGCTGCGTTTGCCGAACGGAGCAAGCTCAACGAGATCTACGGCCCGGCCAGCGACTGGTATGCGTATCAGCAGAAGATGGGGAATGCCGAGGCAATCCGCTATTCGACGGATATGGTCAAGGACAACCTGATCCAGTCGGCCACCTGGTATCACGCCGAGGCGCAGAAGAAGCGAAATGAGGCCGAGGTTCGGGAAGACCCCGAAATCATGTCGGTCGCGCAGGACCAGTATGCGGTCGCAGCAAGCGGCTATAAGAGCTTTCTCGAGCGCTATCCGAACGACAAAGATTTCTATCAATGGAACTTTTACTACGCGGAATGCCTCTATTACTCCGGTCAGTACATGCCGGCATATGAGCAATACAGGGTCGTTCGCGAGATGGACGTGAAGAATAACGAGTTTCAGGAGACCTCGGGTTTCAATGCTGTCAAGGCTCTCGAACTCAATATCGCGACCTTGATTGATCAGGGGCAGCTGCCTTCGAAGGTACTTCCGAATCTCGATGAGGCTCGCGACACAGCGAGAGCTCAGGAAAGTGCCAGCGGCGAAGAAGCCGAAGCCGAGGGGCGTCGAGACGACCAGAAGCGCGTCGTCGAGGCCGAGCCGGTCCCTGCTGTGGTCATGCAGTACGTCACCGCGATGGATCGCTACGTTGTACTGGGCCTCGAGAATGAAGAGCAGAAAAATCTGGACGCTCGATTCGCATTCCAGTCGGCCAAGGTATTCTACGACTTCAAAGATTATCCTACGGCCCGCAAACGATTCGAGTGGATCGTTCAAAAGTACCCTGAAGACGAGGTCGCGTATCTCGCTGGTAGTTTGATTCTGGAGACGTATCGGGAAGAAAAAGACTACACCGCTCTCGCGGCTGCGGCCGAGAAGTTGAGCAACGTCATCCAGGGTGAGCAGGCCGAGGCGATTCGCGAGGAAGTCCGACAGTTCAAGCTCGGGGCCCTCTTCAAATCGGCCGAGCAGCTCTTTGCCGAAAAGAAGTACGAGCAGGCTGCCGAGGAGTATCAGCGATTGCTCCAGGAAGATCCGGATAATGAATTTGCAGCCAAAGCTCTGAACAACGCTGCGGTCGCCTACGAGAATGTCAGCCGCTTCGAATCGGCGATGAAACTCTACGAGCGCGTTTACAAAGAACACCCGGACGATCCACTGGCATCGTACGCACTCTTCCGAATGGCCGTGAATCAGGAACGGTTTTTCGATTACGACAACGCCATCCAGAATTACGAGCTCTTCTACGATAAGTATCGCAATAAAGAGCAATCGGAACTCGACCAAGCTGGCGTGACCTTCCCGCTCAAAGAAAAGCGCGGCGACTCCCTGCGAAGTGCGGCGGTATTGCGGGAGAATCTGCAAGACTACGATGGCGCGGCACGCGCCTATGAACGATACGCCGAGACGTATCCAGATAACGATCAGGCAGTAGCGGCCGCATGGCAGGCCGTCCTCGCCTGGGAAAAGGCCGGCGATGAGCGCAAGATGATTCGGGCCATCGACGAGTTCAATCAGACCTACGGGAGCAATCCCGATCAGAATCTGAACTTTTTCAAAGGGCTGGACAAAAAGGCCGACTACTACGAGGGGCGCAATAGCACGCGGCGCGCCGACCGAATCTACGAGGAGATCCTTCAGGAGTATGAGACGCGCGGGATCGCTCCGGGCAGCCCCGAAGCATTCTACGCGGCTAAATCCAGGTTCATGCTCGTCGAGCGCGAGTTCGAAGACTGGCGGGACATCAAGATCAAAGGCAGCATCAATCGACAGAGAAAGCGGCTCGAGACGAAAATCGAGGGTCAGAAAGAGCTGACAGCAAAGTATGAGTCAGTGTGGGAATACCAGAGTCTCGAATGGACGATGGCATCGAGCTTCCGCATCGGAAGCCTCTTCCAGCAATTCGCGATCTCGCTCTACGACGTTCCGATTCCCTTCGATGATATGAGTGAGGAGTACGAGATCTATCGAACCCAGCTCGAAGATATTGCCATTCCGCTCGAGGACGAGGCGATCGTTCGCTACGAAAAGACGATCCAGAAAGCGCGCGACGCGAAGATCGTCAATAAGTGGACCAAGAGGACGCTCGAAGAGCTCAACAAATACAAGCCTGCAGAATACCCGCTCTTCAAAGAGAAGCGCCGGGAAGTCGAGTATCGTCCCGTCTCGGGACAGGACTTCGTGTCTCCCGCATCTCTGAAGCCGGCCCCTGCAACCGATGGAGACGATTCGTGAGAGACCTACGTGTCATCTGGATTCTAGCTCTCTCGTTGGGGCTCGCGCTGGCCGGGTGTTCTTCGTCGCCGACCAAGAAGGACGGTACGCCAGTCGAAGAGGACGAAAGTGCCGAAGTCGCGGCCGATGATGGCAGTACGTCGATGGGCGAGATGCAGGAGGTCGAAGAAATGCCCACGGCGGACTCGCTCGAAGACAGCGAAGTCACAGAAGAACGTGGAGAGATCGACGCAGGGGTGGAGTCGTTTATCCGCGATGCGATTTCCATAGCCGAAGACGGGAATCTCGATCAGGCAGCCAGTGCGCTCGAAGATCTGATTGAAAGCCCCAGGGGTGGGTTCCTCGCAGCGTATAACCTGGGCGTTGTTCGTGAGCGACAGGGGCGATACGAAACGGCCGCCAAACGCTATTTCTACTCCCTCCAACGAAACCCCAATTTCAGTCCTGCTCTCTCGAACCTGGTTCGACTCTATCTGCGCAGCGGTCGCATCGATGATGCCGATCGTCTGGCGCAGCGTTTCGTGAATCAGAAACCTGACAATGTCGAGCATCGTGCAGTCGCGCTTTTGGTGCCGCTGGCGAAGGGGCGTTATGAGGACGTCGTCTTGCAGGCGCGCGAAGTTCTAAAGAAAAACGAGAAGAGCGTCGATGCGATGTATGCGATGGCGCAGGCCAATTTCGAGCTCGAACGCTTCGAGCTGGCCCGGGCCATCATCGAACGCGCCGTGGATCTCGCCCCCGAGCGAGCGGATCTCTTCAATTTTTATGGGATGATCCAACTCAAGCTCGACAACAATCCGGGAGCCATCGCCAATTTTCAGAAGGCGATCGAATTACGCAGTCAATTTCCCGAGGCGCGAAATAATCTCGGTGTGCTCTATCACGAGGCGCGTGACTTCGATGCGGCTGCGCGGCAGTTCCTGGAAGCGGTCAAGAGCTATCCGGACTATAAAGAGGCATTCTTGAATCTCGGAAATTCGTATAAGGGCCTGAAGCGATACAAAGATGCTGAGCTGGCCTTTAAGCGAGCGCTAAAGGTCGACGAGAGCTATCCAGAAGCGCATTTCAATCTGGGAGTCCTGTATCTGGACAGCGAGGTTCCAGGCATCGACCCGATCGCACGACTGCAGAAATCGGTCGATGAATTCAATGAGTACAAGCGTCATCAAAAGGATCTTCCCAAGGATGATCCTGCCGATAAGTATATTGCCGAGGCGAAGAAGGCCATCGAAGTCGAACGCCAGAAACAAGAAATGATGCGTCAGTCGCAAATGGGCGCCGAAGAAACGGACGAAACTCCAACGGAATAGTTGCCGGATGCCCCGGACTGACCTTAAGGTACTAAGAAGATGCAGAACACGATGACCAAAAAGCAGACGAAAATTGCAGTGGTCGCTCTCGCGGCTGCAGCATTGTTGCTGGGTAGCCAGGCTGTCGAGACCGATGAAGTCCACGCTCAACAGGGCGTGATCAATCTGGACGAGACGGTCATCAAAGGTCGCATTCAGAAACCCGAGGCTTTTTACATCCTGCAGCATGCCAATTTGAAGTACGAAAAGCTGACTCCAAAACAGTCTTTCCTCCCGGAACTCGAGAAGAGCGTCGAAGAGGATCCCTTTTAGCGCATTCAAAAATGCGCTTGGCCGCTTCGCCACGTTTATGCTATAGACGTTGGACTTCGAAGAGGTCGCAAAAACTGAGGCGACATAGGGTCGCAGAGCTTTGTGTACTCGGATTTTGGAAGCCACGTGCTCACGACGAGTCATGTGATCATAGAACGAAGCTAAAGTGTTTTTTAACGCGTACGGAGGTAACTCGATATGGGCGCAATAGCCGAAGCGTTTCGCACAGGCGGTGTGTGGATGTATCTCATCCTCGCCACGTCCATCTTCGCGATTGGTATCGCGATTGAGCGGTTCATTTTCTTGTTTTTCAAATACAACATCAACGCCGAAGCGTTTTACGCTCAGGTGCAGAAGCTGGTGATGGCTAATAACGTGGACCGCGCCATCAAGCTCTGCAATGCGGCACCGTCGGCAGCATTGCCGAAGGTCGTCAAAGCAGGCCTGACGCGTGCGAACAAGGGCGAGGTGGAGATCCAGAACGCAGTCGAAGAGGCTACGCTCGAGGTCGTCCCTCGTATCCAGAAGCGCACGACCGCGCTGGCGTCGCTCGCGAATATCGCGACGCTTCTCGGACTCCTCGGTACCATTATTGGTCTGATCGAGGCCTTCGAGGCACTTGAGAAAGCGACACCTGAGAACCGACAGCGGCTTCTTGCCCGCGGTATTGCCCTCGCGATGAACACGACGGCATTCGGACTCATCGTCGCTATTCCGACGCTGATTGCACACCTGATTCTTTCGGGACAGACCAAGCGTCTGCTCGACGAGATCGATCTGTACAGCGTCAAGCTCGAGAACTTGCTCATCAGCCGCGGTAAAGGCGGTAACGAGTAATCCTGTCGTTTTGACCCGTCGTGGTCTGTCCGCGTCAAAGGAATGACCTGGTGCTTCGCCCTGCTGGGGCGAGGCCCGGTTCTACCCTTTCGGACGACCCACGATTGAGGAGGATCGCATGGCGCGACAACGCCGAGGCGCAAAAGAAGAGACACCAGAGCTGAATCTCGCGCCCATCATGAACATGGTGGTCATTTTGATTCCCCTGCTTCTGTTGTCCGTGGTGTTCCTGCAGGTCGGTGTAATTAACATCACCGCACCCAAGCTTTCGATTTCGAATAAGTCGGAACCCACACCGCCGCCCGAAGAACAACCTTTGAACTTGACCGTCGCGATTGGAGTCAAAGGCTTCAACATTGCGGCGACTGGAGCCAATCTCCCTGAGATGCCTGGCTGTCCCGTCCCCGGGCCGACGATCTGCCTGGAGGATAATAGCGTCGACGTGGGTGAATCCTTCAAAGACGCGCGTGAGAAACTCACGTCGGGACAGGCTGGAGCGGGTGAGGCGGCGCTCGACAAAGCGATGGGCGCGTACAACTGGGTCGAGCTCTACAACACGCTCGCGAAGATCAAAAAAGAGTACCCCGACGAGACTGTGGTGAAGCTTTCGGCCGATCCCGACATTCCGTACGCAGCAGTGGTACGTGTGATGGATGTCGCTCGTTTCAAGCTCACGAAGGACAAGTACGACAAATCGAGCGAACTCTGGACTGCAGAGTATGCGAAGTCCGGTGCTGAGATCGAAGTTCTCTTCCCGGACCCTGTGCTCGCCGTTGTTCAGTAATTTGGCGAAATAAGGAGGAAGCCCATGTCAGAGACAGGAGCTTTCAGCGAAGCAGAAGAACAATTCCTCGCCGAACAGCGAGAGCGCGACAAGAAGCGTGACAAGCGCCTCAAGAAGCGAGATACCGACGATGGGGGGCCGGTGAACATCAACTCGTTGATGGACATCATGGTCATCATCCTCGTCTTCCTTCTAAAGAACTACGGGGACGAGCCGATCAAGGTGGTCGGTAAAGACCTCAAGGCGCCGCAGAGTTCGACGCAGCTCTCGCCCGAGGACATGACGACTATCACCGTTTCGCAGAGTGCGATCCTCGTGAATAACAAGAGGGCGGTCGGCTTGAAGAACGGGACGGTCGATAAGAGCCAGAAAAAGGGTGGCGAGGCTAGCCTCAATATTCAGCCGCTCTTCGATGAGCTCACCGAAGCGATCACGCGCAAAAAGCGTGAGATGAAATTGATCGGACAGGAATATCAGCCCACGGCGACGATCATTGCCGATCAGTCGACGCCCTACAGACTCCTCACCGAGGTGATGTACACGGCGGGCCAGGCCGAGCTCAATCAGTTCAAATTCGCGGTGGTACGGACCGATCGCAAGACCTTTGCGATCGATTAAAGCGATACTCTCATCGTGACGATGTATCGGGATGAAGAGCGCCACTCTTCATCCCGTTTTTTTTTGCCGCGGTTGTATAAAATTGAGCTTTGGGGCATCTTAAGGAATATA
Organism: uncultured Bradymonadales bacterium; assembly: GCA_964346045.1. Lineage (GTDB taxonomy): Bacteria > Myxococcota_A > Bradymonadia > Bradymonadales > Bradymonadaceae > CAYFTY01. The sequence goes on from CAYFTY010000001.1 coordinate 29,090, forward strand.
GGAACACCCATGAGATCGTTCTTTGAATAGCGACGTTTGAACCACGGTCTATCTTTGTGCAGCATGAAGCATCTCGTGCTGGCGAATCGGCCGCTCAAGGTATCCAGACGCCGACGCTAATTCGGTGGTTGACGAAAAAGGGCCGTCCATGTCGACGAAAAAGCAGCCCGCGAAACAGAAAATTCTTCGGATCGGACTTTTCCAGGATAAGAACTGTCTGGAAGAGCGGCTGATCCACTCGCGTAAGCCTGTGCACATCGGGCAGGATTTCACCGACAAGCGAAACACCTTCGTTGTGCCTGTGTCGAATATGCCCAAGTCGTTCAATGTCTTTGACGTGAACAAAAAGGGGAAATTCGTCCTTCGATTCACCAGGGACATGTCCGGCCGCGTTTCCATGGCCGACGGCAAGGCGAAGAAACTCGGAGAGCTGGTCTCGGAAGGGAAGGCCAAAAAGGGAAGCAACGGGGTCTACGAAATCCCCATCGACATCCGCACGTTTGGCCGCGTCGCCTTCGGCAGAGCCGGAGACGAGGTCGCGCTACTCTTTCAGTTCGTCAAACCGCCACCCCCGCGGCCCAAGCCGGTGCTCCCAACGAGCATGCGTGCCGGGCTCATGTACGGGCTCCTGGGAGCTACCACTCTGGCGATCGCCACCGCCGTCTCGGGCGTTTTCCAAATCGGCTTTGTGGCGTTTTTGCTCAGTCGTGATTGGCCCGAGCCCAAAGATCTCGAATACGAGATGCCCGACCGGTTCGTCTCAGTTCTCGTAGATAAAGAAAAAGAAGAGCCACCAAAGCCGGATCTAGAAGAGGAGACCGGCGAGGAAGTCGACGGACCTGGTGAGGAGGAGGCAGAAGCTGATCCTGCTCCGAAAGCCGAAGAACCTGAGCCCGATCCCGAGCCGAAGTCACAGACGCCCGAAGAGCGCGCTGCGGCCGAAGCCGAACGGAAGCGTCGGCTGGCCGAAGAAGTTCAGAATAAAACGATCCTCGGACAGATCGGTGCTGTGAGCTCCGAAGGAGGGTCTCTCGTCGACACGCTCTCGTCGGGAGCGGGAAAGACCTCGATGGAGGAGGCATTCGCAAACTCGCAGGGCGTCAAGACCGGAGTCGCGGGTGCCGAGAAGAGTGGGCTACGGACCAGCGGCGGCAAAGACGGTGATGGTAAAGGGAAGACCTTTGGCATCGGTGACCTCAAGGGCACAGCAGGCGCCAACAAAGCGAAAGCCGGCGTGAAGACCGGCTCGAAGACCGAAAAGAAAGTCAAGGTTCGTGTGAATCTGAAAACCCCCGAAAAAATGGTGGGAGGTACCCTGGATTCCAACTCGGTTTCGCGCGTGTTGAGACGCCGCTCCAAGCGCTTGCAGCGATGTTACGAGCGAGAAGTCAAAAAGAACCCTGGCGCAT
>CAYFTY010000002.1:0-25107 GCA_964346045.1 uncultured Bradymonadales bacterium
GCAGGTGGCAGCACCTGGCAGCCGATGACATGGCGCGAGATCTTCGTCGAGAGCGAGGCCGCATCGCGGCTTGCACCGCTGGTCTTGTGGCGAAGCGTCGACGCTCATTCTGAGGTGGGGACGAGCTTTCGTGTCGATGAGTCGCTCGTGCCCATTGATTTCGAAGACGAGCGCATCGAGCTCGACGAATGGCAGCGATTGGCAGTGGCTCATCCGGCAGAAATGCAAGTTGCCGAAGTTACCGAGTGGAGCGAACGATTTGCCCACTACGAGATCGTGCAGCCCTTTGATCAGCTCAATCGCACGGTCTATCGGCACGGTTCGCTATCGCATGGATTTCGAGCGCCCGCGGGCAAAGTCGTCGACGGCATCGACCTCTGGAATCTATTGCGTCGCAGGGGCTGGCAGGCCGTTCGCATCGGAAATCAACGCATCGATGGATTCGAGCGGCTTTTCGACGAACGCGACACGGTCGCTCGACTCGAGGTCGACCGTCCTTTCGACCTGATGTCGATGCGCAAGAGCGGTCTCGCATCACGGCGCGCCACTTTGAAAGGACTGAGATTCGTGGACACTGCAAGCCGTGAATCGATCGATCCAGTCTTCGTACATCCGGTCGTATTCAGCGAAAGTCACCTCGACGTTCAATCGGCATTGACTCGTCTCGACGACTGAATGGCTGGGTAGGCTGGCCTCACGCTCGCGCTTTCTTTCTAAATCATCGGCACTTCGGTAGATTGACGGTTCAGAGCCCGGCGTCCCAAATCGCCCGGGCGCAAGTTTGGCGCCCTCCAATGAGCGCCAGTTCATGGAGCGATCGCATGAAGCAGATGCTGGGATTTCTGAGCGTCTTGACCCTGCTCGCCGCCTGCGGCGATACGGATGTCGAAATCGCGGGCCCCGGCTCGTCCGGTGATCCCGATATGTCGGTCGACCGTGACGCAGCCGACATGGGCCTTGTCGATCCGACCGATGATATGGGCGATGAACCGACGGCGGACATGTCTCAAAACGATGCTTCGACCGCAGATCCCTGCGAGAACATCCACGAGCGTGATGACACCGAGAATCCCGCCGATGGCGTAAGCTGGCGATTCGGAGGCGGCGAGGGATATCCCGACGCGTTCGGATTCGACGCTCGGTGCATGGTCGAGGTCTCGACGCTGACTGAGCTCGAGGCAGCCCTGAATTCGGCCGTCTCAGGTGAGATCGTCTATGTCGACGACAGCGCGCGGATCGATCTCACCGATGCCCCGACACTGCGGATACCGGGCGGAGTCTGGCTCGCCAGCGGCCGAGGGGTCGATGGTTCGGCTGGTGCGCTCCTCTATTCGACCGAGATCGAAGGGCGCTCGCTCTTGCGTGCCGATGGACCCGACGTGCGTGTCACCGGGCTTCGCCTCTACGGCCCCGATCCCAACCAGTGTCCGCCCCAGTGGCCCGACGATTGCGTCGGAGATATCGAAGGTGACCGAAATTGTCGCGATTGCATGCCACGCCCATCTGGAATTCGAGCGTCGAGTGGCGCCGATCGGCTCGAAGTCGATAATTGCGAACTCGCCGGTTTCAGCCTCGCGGCGGTCTCGCTCAGCGACTCGACGGGGCATCGTGTCCACCATAATCACATTCACCACAATCAACGAGAGGGGCTCGGCTACGGGGTCTTGCTCGGGCGCGGCAACACGGGAACCATCGATGTACTGGTCGCATGGAATCGCATGGACTACATGCGCCACGCCATCGCCGGCAGCGGAGAACCCGGTCAGGATTACGAAGCCCGCGACAATCTGGTGCTCGAACACGCCAACGGGCATGTCTTCGATATGCATGGCGAAAACGAAAACACCGATAACGGCAGCTACAAAGCCGGTGGGCTGATGCTGATTCACCGAAATACGATCTTGCCGCCCGATGTCTACGCGCTCGTCGTGCGAGGAAACCCTGATCACGGAGCCTACTTTTACGACAATTGCATCGCCCGAAACGAGGCGGCCGAGGCCGTCAATCAACGCATCACGGTCGAAGGCGCCACCGACGCCGATGAAGAAAACGTATTCATCGACGAAGGCCCCAACGCGGCGGGCGCCAATCTCTACGGTCGAAACGGGCCACAATGCCAGACCGAGCGTTGGTGCATGAGCCCGGGGGCGAGCGGTCCGTGGCGCTATCTGCAGCCCACACAGGTTGGCATCGATGGATTACGCGTCGGAGATTTCGATGGCGACGGCATCGACGACATCTTTCGCAGCTCGGGCGGCACATGGCAGTGGTCTCGCTCGGCCAATGCCCGATGGGACGACTTGAACACCTCGGATTTGGCGGTCGACCGACTGGCTTTCGGCGATTTCGACGGCGATGCCAAAACCGATGTGTTCACCGCCAATGGTACAGTCTGGCGCTACTCGCCAGGTGGGTCTTCATCGTGGCAGGAGCTGCGCGAAACCAACGAGACACTGGCCGAGATCGCCTTTGGTGACTTCGACGGAGATGGGCAAACCGACGCTTTCAAGACCGAAGGCGGCATGTGGTGGTGGTCGCGCTCGGCCTCAGAGGACTGGGCAGCGGTCAACACGTCGAATGTCGAGCTCGCGAATCTCGGATTCGGCGACTTCGACGGTGACGGACGCACCGACGCGTTTCGCACTGCCAATGGAAAATGGCAATGGTCGCAGAGCGCGAGCAGCGGATGGCAGGATATCAACACGTCATCCGTAGTGCTCGACCGGCTGTATTTTGCTGACGTGGACGGCGACGGAAAGACCGACGCCGTTCGGGTCTCGAATGAACGGTGGCTCTACTCGCCGGGAGCTTCGTCGGGCTGGCGCACGCTGCGATTCGATTCGCGACCGCTCTCGAGCGTCGCGTTCGGCGATTTCGACGGGGACGGCGCCCAGGACGTCTTCCGCACATCGTGTCTGGGAGATTAGAAATCTCGGGGTTGGCCCTATCGATGCCGACGAGGACGTTGGGCGATCCGGTGTCGGTAGATCAGGGCGTCCCCGAACACGTAACCGGTGCCGGAACATCGCAGCTCGCCGGAGCCTCAAAGGCAACCTTCTCGAAGCGGTCCTCGAGAAACGAAACGATCTCTTCGAATGACCATAAAACCGTATCGACGTGTCCACCTCCGGCGCATTCGAGATATTGCACGGGCACGCCTTGCTCACAGAGCGTCTCGTAGGCATCGCGTTCGATCGGCGTGTGGACCAGATCGTCGACTTCGCCCAGTAGATTCAAGAGACCGTACGACTCGAGCTCGGACGGAATCCGCTCGACCGAAGTCGTCGTGAGCGAGTTCTCGACGATCATGCACCCGGCAACACCGTAGTCGGCGAGGGTGTCGTTGGCAGCTGCATCCAGCATGTCGGCCGCGAAAAGCTCGGCCAGCGTTTCGGGAGGCTCGAAACCGTCGCCGTCGCAGCTCGTCTCGAGCGCTGCCGGGATATCGACGTCCCACGGGGCGACGAATACCTCGTCGAGGCGATCCTCGTATCCGTACCAATCGCTCGCGGCACCGTAGAATCCGACGGTGTTGGCAGTGGCGTCGACGATGGAACTCAGAGCCCGATCCACCTGGGTCGTGAGGTCGGCCGGAGGCACCGCCGCAACGCCACCGAGTGCTGTCAATTCGCGTGCATAATACGGAGCAAGCCTGTCGACCCAGAGCGCTGCATGACCGCCCTGAGACGCACCAAAGATCGTAAATTCGGTCTGCGGGCAGAGTCCGTTCAAATCGTCTGCGGGCATCTCGTAGAGCGCCCGAATGGCATCGAGCGAGGCAATGGCCGTCGCTTCGCCCACGAGATAAGGATGCTTGAACCCGGTCGGGCCATCAAAGCCCTTGAGCCCCAGAAAATCGGGGGCCACGACGATGTAGCCAAAACTCGCAAAGACTGCCGCGAGTGCCTGCTGCTCCTGAGTATTCGAAGGGCTGCAGCTATCGTTGAATCCGACGGTACCGTGCAAGAGGAGGAGCACGCCCACGGGCTCGTCGGTTTCGAGATTATTGGGATACGCGATCAGCGTCGTGGCATCGACGAGGCTTCCACGGTCCTGAGTTCGATACGCAATCTGGTCGACCGTAACGTTGTATTCGGGCTCGCGCGGTAGATCGATACCGCCCAGTTCTGCAGCCGCCTCGACGAGGCGCGCGCGCAGATTCGTCGACTCACCGTATGCGACGATATCTCCGAGCTCTTCCCCGCGCAGCCATTGATAGGCGTCGGCACCGCAGCGCGCGGGATCATCGGCCAGCGAATCTGTCGCGCTCGTGCCCGCAACGATTGGTGCAGGCCTGACGCAGACTCGCCCCATATCAGGCCCTTCTGTGTCCGGCCCCTGATCGGTGTCTTCACCGACCATGTCCTCATTCGAGCCAACATCCACGGCGAAATCTTCGCCAGCCATGTCTTCGATGCCCATGTCCAGCGACGGGTCGGCTCGAGATTCGTCGTCACCGCACGAAACGATGGCCAATGTTGTGAACAGGACGATGTACTTCTTCATAGGAACTCCGAGCCGTGACCCGTATTCTCTACCCCTTTGGCCCCGGCGGTTCAACGGCGACGAACCTTCTGGCGCCGTCTCACATCGTAGTGATCGAACCGACGCGAGAGGACGAGATGCCCGAAGGACCCGAGATCCACCGAGCCGCCGACCAGGTTGCCAGCGCCCTCGAGGGGCGCGTCGCCGAAGAGGTTTTCTTTGCCTTCGACGACCTCAAGATCTTCGAAGACGAGCTGAAGGGACGCGCAGTCGTCGAAGTCGAACCGCGCGGAAAGGCCATGCTGACTCGCTTCGAGGGCGGTCTGAACGTCTATTCTCACAACCAGCTCTACGGCAAATGGATGGTGCGAAATCGCGGAAACGTACCCAACAATAATCGGAGTCTGCGCTTTGCCGTGCATAACGAAAAAAAGTCGGCTTTTCTCTATAGCGCTTCTGAAATCGAAGTTCTCGAGGACGACGAAGTCGAAAAGCACTCGTACATCGCAAAGCTAGGCCCCGACCCACTGCGCGATACGGTACGTGACGAAGAAGTGGTCGCGCGTTTTCATGACGAAACCTTTTTTCGTCGGCAACTCGCCGGTCTCCTGCTCGATCAAGGTTTTGTCGGCGGCATTGGAAATTACCTGCGCAGCGAGATCCTCTGGTGGGCGCGCGCTCACCCCCGTGAAAAGCTGGGTAAGGTCGACGAAGACCGGCGCAACCTGCTCGGGGATGGTGCAGTCGTGCTGACCGCCCGGGCCTACGAGAATAGGGGGATCACCAACGATCCCTCGGTTGCGGCCGAAATGAAACGCGACGGACGCAAGAGACGCGAATGGCGACACTATGTCTTCGGGCGCGACGCGTATTCCTGTCCTCGTTGCGGCGACAAAATCGTGCGCGAAGAACATGCCGGTCGCCGTGTCTATCGCTGCGTCGACTGTCAACCCGAGCCCTGAGAACGGTTGACCGAGATCTGGCTTCTCGCTAAATTTTGACGGCTGAATTTACCGATAATTAATGGGTACCCAGAGGTCTTCTCATGGGAAGGAAATCGATTCTTCTTTTGCTGGCAGCGGCGCTCTCGTGTGCCGGATGTGGCGGTGATTCGTCGGCTCCGCCGGTTCAGTCGGACCCGGGCCAGCTCGATTGCGACGAGCCACAGCTCGTCGTCGAGGCCGAGCCGTGGGTTCGAGAACTCTCGAGTGTGCAACGCTTTGCCGTGCGCATTGACCCCGAGACCCCGGCGGTCGTCGAAGTCGACGCCATCAGTGCCGAAGACGAAGTGCTCGCGACGCTCACCGAAGAACAACTCTACGGTGACGAATCCTATGCAGACGGCACGATGCGGGTGACCCTCGATGGGCCATTCGACCCGGTCACGATTCATTCGCAGGGGCGCGAACTCACGGCTGGATACGAAGTCGTGAGCGTGCTCGAGTCGCAAGACCAGCAAGTCATCGTCGACGCGGTCTTCGAGCGGCAGCCATGCGGTGTTGAGACCGAAGGAAGCGGCCCCGAATGCGCCGGCGCCATCGATGTTACGGACTCAGCCATCTCGCTTCCCTCGTGCGGCCTTCCCTATCGCACCGAGGCCAAGGCGGGGCTGAAGCCGACATTAAAGAGCCTTCGCTATCGAAGCGAATCGAGCGAAGCATCGCCGTCGATGGTCATCGCAAACGGTGTCCAATTTACATCGGTAAAGGCCGTTGACGATGCTGCGCCAGCCGACTCTGACGCCGTGACTTCGTGGCTCGACACCAACGCCTCAGGGCTCGTTGGAAGCACCGGCGAAGAGCTCCTCTCGATCATCCACAACAGCCTGGCATGGCGCGAGGCGGCGAGCACAATGGCCACTCAATGCTACGATCCGGCGACTCCGCAGCCGCAGGCATTGACCCATTGCCAGGCCCTCGAAGACGACGGCCGTTATCGCACGCTCAGGCAGACTCAATGCGGAAACGGCGGCGGCCGAGACATCCCGGGATGGGCGACCGGAGGAGAACTTCCAGGGGCGCCCAAACCGACCATCACCTGCGGGCTGAATGGATGCTCGACCTCGTGGGGTGACCCTCATCTCACGACCTTCGACGGTCATAGTTACGACTTTCAAGGAGCCGGCGAATACGTGCTCGTCGAGACCCGCCGCGAGCAAGAAAACTGGAGGGTACAGGCACGATTCGAGCCCTGGACTGGCGGATCATTCGAGGCGTGCGCCAATGTCTCTATCGGAACGGCCGTCGCAACCAACGTGGGCGACGTCGTGCTCGAATTTCGGCCAGATGGCGTCATGCTGGTCAACGGGGTCGAAGCCTCGCCCGCAGACGTCACAGCGGCGCTACCCGCCGATACGAACTTCGCATTTGAGGGCGGCTCGACGTTCTCGATCGAGCGGGCCGATGGCACCGTGATGCACGTAAAAACCTCGGGCGCGTTTGATGTCGACATCGAGATTCCACCGAGCCTCAGCGGCCTGGTCACCGGGCTTATGGGTAATTTTGACGGCACGACCGCAAATGATTTCCAGAGCCGATTTGGACAGACCTACGACCTCTCGTTGAGCTTCGAGGACCTCTACCGAACGTATGGAGATAGCTGGCGCGTACGCGACTCGCTTTTCACCTACGACGAGGGGCAGAGCACCGAGGATTTCACCGTCGAGGATTTTCCGGCCGCGGCGACGACCTTCGATGACGTCCCGCGCGAGATCCTCGAGGCTGCGGCCGAGAAATGTGCGACGCAAGACACCGCGATGGTCAAGGGCTGCGTGCTCGACGAAATCTGTCTCGAAGAGGGCGCCAAAGATCATCGCGATAAAGCGCCCACGAATTCGAATTCACCGATCGACGAGCCGGGTCTCGTCTTGCGCGGAGATATCGCCCAAGCCTCGACGATGCTCGATGCGGCACGCGCGCAAGGTAATCTCTGCGGCAGCGCGGGCGAGACTAAGATCCTGCTCGAGGGTGGAGAAGAAGCAACGATCGACGAAGCAATCGAAGGCGATCGCGGCGAGGTTCCCGCTGGAACGGACGTTCGCATCTGGACTTTAAAACTCGAACATGACGCCAATGAAACCCGACGCACAGGCAGTGTGACTTTTCCACAGAATATCCTTGCCGTCTTCTCGAGTGATGATGCGCTCGCGCTCACACCTGCTGGCGCAGCGCCTGGCATTGAAGACGAAGACACGGCTGAAATCGAGGCCCCTAAGACCCTGAAGCTCGACCTCTGGGCACCCGATGAAGCCGACACGGTACGCGTACTCACCGAGGTGAGCCCATGAAAAAATTCACAGCCATCATCATCGCCATCGCATTTCTCTCGTGTGGAGACGACGGCTCGGACTCCTCGCCTGCATCGACGCAGACGACCGAAGACACCTTGAGCTACGACTGCTCGCAAGATTTGCTCACGGGCGAAGTCGAGGCCGGACAAAAGGCCAAAGACGAATTCGGCGTCGAGCTTTACCGCTACTCGGTGAATCCCGACGCTCGCACCATGGACGTCGAGATCGTGGGAGCCGACGACGAAACGCTGGCCAATGCAACACTTGCTCAGACCATTGGTCGAGATGGAGCCATCTGGACGCTCATCGCAGACGGACAGGGAGATACATTCGAAGAGGTCGCAAAGACTCGCTATGTGAGCGGGATCGGTTTTTTTACGACCAATGTGCGCACGAGACCGGGACAGGTCCTGCGCAGTGAAGCCCTCATCGCACCCGATGAAGAAGACCACTATGTGCGACACTACGGCGCGACCTCAGAACTCGAGGGCGATCCCCTCGCCGCCGCATCGATCTGGTCGGCATCTCCGAGCGTGATCACAGCCTATAAAGGCGGCGAAGCGACTCCTGCCGAAGAACTCGATCAATGGGCACGAGATGCTGGCGTCGCCGAGCTCTACGGCTCAGACCTCGCCCGCATCCTGGACATCGCATGGAAAGACGAATTCACGCAGGTCGCCTATGAACATACACTCACCTGTGCTGCGGGAATCGACCTCTCGAGCGCGGTTCGTGAAGCCGAGGCCAACCAGGCCGAGAACGATACAATCCGGCAGGAGCTCGGCTGCTCGGACGAAGAAGAAATTCGCCGAACCCGCGAATCGGCCTCCAAAGCACTCGACGCGCTGGCCGGCATTGCCGGCTTTGCTTCGTCGCCGACGTCGAACGCGCTGCAAAATGCTACCGGCGCCAATATCACCATCGATGCCGGAGGCGGCTTCAAGTTCAAATTCCCGGCAACCACCGTGGCTGCGATCGTCACGGCGCCCACGAAGATCGGAGTCGGAGCGGCTGCCGCGACCGCAGCCGCCGGAGCCGCTCCTTTCGCGCTCGGGCTCGCAGGGATTGCCGCCGGTGCTTATATCGCCGCGCGCGTCAACGATGCCTTTGGCGAAGACATCCTCAGGGCCGTCAAAGAAGCGGGAGAACAAGAAGAGCAGCGCACGCAGTCGCGCAGCGTCTCGTCGGCCGGCTCGAATGGCGACCCCCATTTCTTATCTCTCGACGGTCGAAGTTTCGATATGCAGGGCCATGGCGAATACGTCTTCGTGCGTGCGCCCGGTATCGAAGTGCAGGTGCGTCAGGCGCCGGTCTCTTCGGCGCTATGTCCAGGAGTTGCGACCAATCAGGGCATCGCAATGCGCCTCAATGGAGTCGTCATCGAGTACATTACTGAAGGCAATCTCTTCAAGATCGATGGAGCACCGATCGAACTCGAAGAAGGCACCTACGATCTCGGTGATGGACATTTCTTCGAATACGATGGATCGATACTCACCGGGCGATGGGCCGATGGCTCATGGGTCGATGCCGACCTCTACTCCACTTATATGAACATCCTTTTTCATGCCAGTGAAGAGCTGCAGGGCTCGACTTCAGGACTCCTCGGACCCTTCAATGGCGATCCAGATGATGACTTCACGGCGAGCGGCGGCACGGTCTACACAGACCCGAGCTTTGATGTGATCCACGACGACTGGGCCGACTCGTGGCGCGTCAACGCTGAAAACTCCCTCTTTACCTACGCCGAAGAAGAGGGGCCTGCAGATTTTCGTGACCCAGGCTTTCCGAGTCAGGAATCCACGGTCGACGACCTCCCGACCGACGTCGCTGAATCAGCCCGCCAGACCTGTCTCGACGAAGGCGTCACGGAAGAGCTTCTCGAGGGGTGCATCCTCGACGTCGGCTGCACCTCCGAGAGCGAATATGCCGCTTCGGCAGCTTCTTTCGGAGCGCAGATCGAGAGCGTGCGCCGCGTGGCGACACCTCCTGCGACACCGACGGCGCCTCCTGGCCCAAAGAGCTGCGATGAAATTGACCGCAGCGCAGGCGAGCGCTTCGAGCGCGGTTTCGGCGAAATCGAGTATTCGGGCACCCTACGCGTGAGCGGTCGGCAGGTCTTCGATGCCGACCAGACGGTCACCATCGCGCCCGGAACGGTCTTCATCATGGAGCCCGAAAGTTATTTCTACTGGGGCTGGCGAAATGATCCTGCGACCGTTTTCATGCAGGGCACCGAAGAAGCTCCCATCCTGTTTTGCGGCGCCTCCAAAGGCCCGGGCGTCTGGCGGGGCCACGAATTTCTCGGCGGCGTCATCAACGGTTCCGTTCTGCAGCACGTGCGAATCGAGGACGCCGGCTTTGAGGACCGCCCGGGGCTACTCATCGCAACCGAAGGGCCTGCGCTCAGTGTCGAAAACACGACCATCCTCAATTCTCAGGGCCCCGGCTTTATCATCAACGCTCTGCCCGAGAGCAGCACCAACCTCGTGTCGAGCGGCAACGCCTGGCCCGGAACCGCCAACGGAGCGACGGGTGTTACCAACCTGCCGACGGGCGACTACACCGGTAACGACGACGACCGGATCTATTACGACAGTCTGCATAATGGCCAACTCGTCTTCAAAGATCTGGGCGTCCCGTGGGCACAAATCCAGACGGTCGTCACGTTGGATGCTCCGAACGCTTTGGCACGCTTCGAAGCCGGCGTCGAGGTGCAGTTCTGCGATGGTTGCTACATCCGATCGGGATGGCGAAGCGACCCCGGTTTGTTCGTCGTCGAGGGCACTGCTGCTAATCCGGTCGTCTTTACCTCGTCGAGTGAAAACCCGAGCCCCGGCATCTGGAATGGAATCGAACTGCTTTCGGGCACCGATCCGATGACTTCGATCGATCACGCGGTGATCGAATGGGCGGGCACCATGGATTTCGGCGCCATCTACGTGTCGGGTCCAGCGTCGATCACCAATACGACCATCCGAAACTCGGCCGGCTATGGCATCTTTGTTTCGGGCACGCCCGAGCTCACGCTGATGAATAACACGTACGAGAACGTCGCACTGGGTGAGACGAATCAGTAGGCTTTTCTGCGGCGCAGGATGGATAGACCCAGCAGCACGAGTAGCATCGCCCAACCCGCGCTCGGTCTGGGCCCGTTTCTGAACAACGCAGAACCTCGAGGCCGTCTTTGGAAAAAAGGGCTCGTAAAACCGGGAAAGGTTCCTGAGAGCGGGTAGATGTACCACGGGATGCTCATGAAACGAATCCTTGCCGCCCTATTGCTCGTCTCTGCCGCTACCGCATGCGGCGGGTCGAAGGGAAAGCTCGTCAATCACGTCCAGAGCCCCGACGCCATCGAAGATCAGACGAGAATCATCGTGCATACCGATCGGGGATATCAGCAGATGAGGCTCGACCGATCGCATCGCACCTACCTGACACACGGTGATGCTTATCCGGTTGCGATATCTGCGGACGGCAAGGTGCTCGCGATCAGTAATGCGGACACCGATCTATTCGTGCGAGATCTGCGAAAGACGGGGCAAGCGCGCGAGGTCGTCTCGTATCGAGGACGGCTCGGAGCCGCGGCGGTGAGCCACGACGGAACGCTACTCGCGGTGACCCGCCACGCGGACTATTCGAAGCCCCAGTCCACGTGGGCCGGAGAGGAAGATAATTCGATCGACATCATCTCGACCGAGAGCCTCGAAATCATCTCGACCATCGAGGCCACCGAGAGCGGTTGGACTTACTCGAATCTGTGGTTTGGCCCGGCTGGACTGATCTACACGAGCGGCCAACCTGGCGAAGTGATCGACCCCAGAAACGGCGTGCGCAAAGCGGCCGACAGTGATCCGCCCGAGCTCTTGCGCATGCGAAATCGACCGCGTCAGTGTGGCGGTGCCGAGGTACGGCTGCGAGGATGGCGAGGCGACGAAGGGCTCGAATGGTCAGGGTCGGATGGCAAGACCGTGCATCTGGTGCGCGTCGAAGGGCGCGAGCGCGGCTTTCATGATTATCTGCCGACCATCGACTCGTACTTCTTCGTGCCTTCGTGCGCATACGTGGTCTTCAGGTTTTACGAAACGATCTACGTCGTCGATGTTGAAACGAAGCAGGTCGCAAGAATCATGAACGGTCACGCCGCTTTTCTGGGCCCGGACCATTGATCGAGCATGCGCCGCCGGCTGAGCGATGGCGACCCTCGCGCATCGGCCCGAGATCTCCGTCATGGATAGAACCGAAAGCTTTATTGACTAGATGGCCCTCGCACGGGATCATCCGAGGAGTTCGATACATATCTGCGCGCCTACGCCCCTCTCACTTCTCGCGTTCTATGTGCCATTCCAGACGCATCATCCTCTCGCTCGTCGCAGTTCTACTGACGTCCATAGGGTTTTGCGCTTCGGCGTCTGCCCAACAAGACCCGCTCAAACTCTCGTTTGTGAACGCGTCGAAGTCCGGGGGCGACGATGCTTACGACCTGGTCCTGAAATTCCTCGAGGCCAGCGACGACATCGAGGTATTGAACTCGGATCGCGTACTCGACGAAGGCGATGATGTCGGTCTCTCCAAAAAGGATTTCCGCAGTAGCTCGCGTCGCGAAGAGAGCGCCGAAGAGTTCCGAACGGTCATGAAAAACCTGGAGATTGAGGCGATCCTGATCCAGGACGTCTTCTCGAGAGGGCGCAAATTTCAGCTGGTCGTCATTGGACCGAGCGGAGAAGAAGTCGCCGATATTCGAAAAGACGTTCGGCGCGGGCGGCTCAAGAAGAGTCAGGCCAAAGATGTGCTCAAGGAGGCCTTCGGAGCCCTGGTTCCGGAGGTCAAAGACTTCCGCGATAACGGCGGATGGGAAGCGTACGAAGAAGAAGAAGAAGTCGTCGAAGAAGAGGAAGACGAAGAAGAGATGGACCTCATCCCTGACGATGACGAAGAAGAAGACGAGCCGACCGAGCCAGGCGAGTACGGACTGGCATCCGGGTATCAATTCAATTTTGGAGCCCTCGTTGGCTCGCGAAACTTCTCGCTGAGCGGCGAAGGCTTCGATCTCAACCATAAGAGTCCCTGGCTGGGCCTCTTCGTGGGCGTGCGGGCGGTCTTTGCGACGCTCGGCGAAGGAGACTCGGCCATCGGAGCGAATCTCTTCGGCGGCTATGCCCCGTTTACGACGGTCTTCGATGGGACCGAAGAATTTGCCAGCGATTATGCACGCCTCGGCGGTGAGCTGATGTATATCCTGGCCATCGATTCCAACATCTCGATCGATATTTTTGCGGGCGGCGAGGCTCGAAGCATCACGATTGCCAAAAACGAAGACTACACCGGCAATAAATACATCGGAGCCCGAGGTGGTGCCTTCGCGCGCTACGTCTCGGGAGTGCTCATGATCGGGGCGGGTGGCGCAGTGCTTCCGACCTTTTCGATCAACAACTCGAATGGTGCCTACGGCGAAGCCGACGGGCTCGCGCTGGGGTTCGAAGCCAACGCGATGATCGGCTTCGACGTCAGTGACGAGATCAACATCAGCGTCGGATACAATTTCCAGACGATCAGTGTCGACTATCCCGAGCCCGAACGCTTCGCGGATCCGGCGCCGTCGCTCTCTTCGTCCGACACGATCCACTCGGGAACCGTCACCATCGGCTACACACTCTGAGGTGTACCGCCTCGCGCATCGACGACAACACTGGTCGAAACCCGCGAAATCCGCTAGAACGGGCCTGTGAGCCCGTTTCTTCGAGTAAACCCGCGAGAATCTCATGCCAGCCCCGTATTATCAGCTTCTCGGTCACGTAGTGGCCGCCTCGTTCGCCCTCGAGAAGAGCGCCGAACTCAGTCAGTTGCTCGCAAAGGGCGGCTTTGACAAGGCTCGTCAGCAGAAGGCCAGCCAACTCGCCGAGGAAGGTCAGAAGTGGGTCGAGAAACGTGTGGAGCAACACGACGACCGTATCAAAGGGCATGGCGTCCATGTCGCCGTGACCGAGGTCGAGATGTGGATGCAGACCGTGCGCTTTTTGCTCAAAGGCCTCGAGGACGAAGTTCGAGACACCGCGATGGGCAAGCACCTGCACGTCCACGATCACGCCGCGACTGTCGCCGCGCAGGCCAATCGCCTGATCGGCATGATACGCACCGATGAGCGTATCTCGAGTGAAATCGGAAGCGACCGTGCATTGCACGACGTCGCCACGCGCGGCTGGTCGCTGCTCAAGAAGATGTACAAGACCTGCGAGCTGCGACTCGAACAAGATGGCCACGAAGACTCGGCCGTCTTCGAGCAGCTCGAAATCCACCATCGCGAGATGGAAGAATGGATGGCGGGCCTCGACGCCGCATGCTCGGCCGTCGCCGAGAAGAATCCACAGCTGCTCGGCATCCTCGGCTATGTGCCCGAGGGAGTCGGTCTTCCGGTCGGTGGAACCTCGTTTGCGGTCACCCTGCACGAGCGGAGCCATCGAGACGCTCCCGACCCCAATGATGTGGGCCCCGCATCGGGCTGGTCGATCGGCCGCCAATCGGGGCGCAATAACGAGAACCTTGGCAAAGGCTGGATCGATCCTACATTGCAATAGAGCGGAGGTTCGAATCCGCAACTCGATGTTCCCTTTGCAGTGATGGCCGATGGAGCAGGATTTCTACAAAATCCTTGGGGTTTCACGCGACGCCAGCGAAAAAGAGATCAAGAAGGCGTATCGCAAGATTGCGCGCGAAAATCACCCCGACATGAACCCGGATAACCCGGAAGCCGAAGAGAAGTTCAAGAGAGCTTCGGTAGCGTTCGAAGCGCTGAGCGACCCCGAAAAACGCGAGCTCTACGACGAGTTCGGCATGGATGGGTTGCGTGAGGGCTTCGACGCCGACCAGGCGCGTCAGTACAAACAGTGGCAGAGCGCAGGCCGCGGGCGTGGAGGCGGCGGGCAGCGCTATTACTACTCCAATGCGGGCGACACCAATTTCGAAGATCTCTTCTCGAGTTTCTTTGGCGGACGTAGTCCGTACGATACGAGCGATTACTCGAATTTCGGTGGCTTCTACACGGGCCCTCTCAAAGGCCAGGATCTCGAGGCCCGTATGAACCTCGATTTCATGACCGCCGTAAAAGGCGGCGAGATCGAGATTTCGGTCGGCTCTCGAAAGATCAAAGTTCGGATCCCGGCCGGCGCCGGCGACGGAGAAAAACTCAGGCTCAAAGGCCAGGGACAACCTCCCCCCGCCCAGGCACCAAAGGGCTCGAAATCGGGCGACCTCTTATTGACCCTCAATGTGAGCAGCCACGACGTGTTGCGACGTGAGGGACTCGACCTCTATCTCGACCTTCCCATCACCTTTTCAGAGGCCATCGAAGGCGCAAAGGTCGATGTTCCGACCCCGCATGGGAACTATAAGGTTACCATTCCCAAAGGCGTGAATTCCGGCGCGAAGCTGCGCCTGACCGACAAGGGAGTTCATCGCGGCTCGAAGAAGGGGAACTTCTACGTCGTCGTGCAGATCCACAGCCCCGACCGCATCGACGATGCCATCGAAGAATGTAGCTCGGTGTTCGAAACCGGGTATCCTGAAGACATTCGGGCCGATATCCGGCTTTGAAAAAGATAGAGAAGCGCGCTACATGGTTGCGCCACCAGCGCACGCTGCGTGCCAAGCCGCCGTCATCTAGTGGTCTAAGATGCCGGGTTCTCAATCCGGTCACGTGTGGTTCGAATCCCGCCGGCGGTATTTTCAGTCTAGAATTTCTTCGATGGTCAGCGAGCATCCCCGCAGCTCGGCGCCTTTCGCGCGCCCCAGAAGCTTGAAGCCTCCCTCCATCTCTTTGATGCCCACATCGCTGGTCTGAACGGCGAGCACGCTGTCCAGATTCGCCAGGTCGTACCAGCGGATCAGGCCCTCGACGCCTGGCTCTTTGAGCGGCTCGAGAGTGATCGGATCGACCACCTCGACTCGCACCCACGCCGGCACCTCGAAGGCGGCATCTTTCCAGTGCCTCTCGCGCGCAAAGGTATCGGTATAAGCCTGACTCGAGAGCTCGGTCATCGAATACTCCGAGATGATCGAGGTCGCCGAGAGCCCCAGCCCCGCTTGAAGCATCTCGTAGAACTCCTCGCGGGTGACCTCTCGGGTGCGACCCTTGGTGCCGCCGGTTTCCATGATGCGCGAGCCCGCGGGTAGCTCGAGCGACTCGCTCGCATCGAGAAATTCGACGAATGCAAAGGCCGTCCCCAGGAGCATCACGGGCGAGTCGGCGGCCTCGATCCAATCGCGAAGACCCTCGATGTCGAAATGGAATTCACCATCAGCAGCCTCGAAAAAAAACCTCGAGCCTTCAGCCCCAAAGTGGTCGACGAGCTTTCCCAGCATGAAGCTCAGACTCGAATCCGTCAGATCATCGGGATGCGGCGCAAGAATCGCCATGGGAATCGAAGCTGCATCTGAAAGACACCATCGTTCAAAAGGCATTGCGAGCGCGGCCTCGTAGACGTCAGTGCTCGAAAAGACATGCTGGCCGCGAGCATCCGTCGTCGTGCCGCTGGTGCGAAAAACGTGGTTTTTCTCGGTGCCAGCAAAAAGCTCGACATATTTGAATACATCGGTGGGTACCGCCGGAATCTCGCGCCAGTGGCCGAGACTCTGCGGCGTAACGCCGCGCCCTTCGCAGAAATTTCGATAGGGCTCGCATCCCTGAAATTGGTGCTCGAACACGCGTTTTGCCCAGCTCGAAAATTCGCGATGCCACGGATACCCGGGGTCTGAAATGGCCTTTCGCAGCCCGTCTCGCAGAGACATCAATCCTCCGTGCTGCATGGAAGCCACGAAAGCCCGATCACCGATTCGCCGTCATCGAGTTCGATGACGCGATTTCCCTTGGCAGGTCGGCCCATCAACTCAAAATGGCCAGCCTCGAGACGGTGAACACGTCCGTGACTGGTCGTGATCGCCAGGTCGTCGGCCGGCGTGCATGGTACGACGCCGGCGACGAGATCTCCCGTGTCGAGCTTGCACACCTGCATGCCCTGCCCTCCACGGCCCTGCGGGCGGAAATCCTCGAACCAGATACGCTTACCGAGGCCCGTCTGCGTGACGACGGCGAGTTGCTCGACCTCGTCGGTATGAAATGCGTTGACGATCTCATCGTCGTCCCCGTCGAGTTTCATGACGTTGACGCCCACCGCCTTTCGACCCATCGAGCGCATATCTTCTGCCGCATCGAAATGAATGCCCTGGCCTTTGGCCGACGCGCAAAAGACAAGCGTATGCCCGTGTTCGTGCAAGACAGCGACGGGTGCGTCTTCGTCGTTGAGCAAGAAGGCCGTGCTGCCCTCACGATCGAGGGTTCGGCCATACTCCGACGAATCCGATGCCTTTCCTTTGCCGGATCGTGTGATGTGGACGACGCGGCCTTCCCAGCCGGCCTTTCGCGGCAGGACATTGCAGATCGTCTCTCCGCCCTCGAGGGGCAGGATATTATTCATGCGCCGCAGCTCAGACTCGCCCATCCACTGAGGCAACATGCGAGGATCGAGGCCGTAGAAGGTGCCCGTCGAGCTAAAGAGAAAGACGCCATCGGGCTCGCCGACGACCTGAAATCGCTGCATCGGGCCGGCGTCGGGCGGGGTATCGAGCTTTTCGGGCTCGTCGGTGATCTCGAGCTCGTCGGGTGCAACCCAGAAAAAATGCCCTCGAGTCGTGGTCGTATACACCGGTGCCGAAGCGAGCGCTTCGACCGAGCGGATCACATCGAGATCGTCTCGCGAGGCCGCCGTGCGTGTGCGCTTGCGGGCGCCCGACGACAACGCCTTCTGCAGCACGGCGACGAGCGCCGCGTCCCATCCACCAAATGCATCGATTGCGTCTTCGTAGAGGTCGGGCCGAGCCACCGAAATCGTCATTTCGAGCAATGCATCTGCATCGTCGTTTGCGATCTCGAGAATCTCGCCGATCAATTCGTCGCTCATGAAAAATCTCCGCCAGAAGGGAGCGCGATCATAATGCCACCGGGCCCTCGCGCCAACCTCGGGGATCTCGCGATCGAGACCTCTTTACTCTGGAGGAGACCAAGCTATACTGATCATACTTTCAGTGTGTGACGATGAACGAAGATCGACAAAAGCTCAATGACGAAGCGAAGCGCCTGATTGGGCGCGTGCGTGAGTTGCTGCATGAGGCGAATCCCGGGCCATGGAATTCGAGTGATTCGGGCCATATCACCGACTCGGATGGATTCGTGGTCGCGCACCTGACGGCACGCCGAGGCTCGACGCGTTGGGAGCATCGCGCAAATCCCAATGCCGAGCTCATCGCCGAGAGCGAGCAATTGCTGCGAGAACTCGCAAGCATCCTCGAGCTCTATCTGACCACGGTGGAGGGCTGATGGCGTAGAAACTTACAATCTGTGACGAGTCGAGTATGATGGCGGCCCGTGGACGGCAGGATGCCCCACCTCAAACGGCACAAGGATGCGCCATTTCATCATTTACATAATCTCGCTTGCCCTTTTGCTGAGCGCCTCGCATGCGTTGGCGCAAAACGCGCCGTCGGATGAGCCTTCCGACGAAAGCGTCGAAGAGCAGGCTTCGAGCGAAGTGGTTCTCTGGGATATCGAAGGTGGAACGACTCAGCGCCGCACCGACTTTCGAAAGGCCGTCGGGGACGCCGTCGCAAACGAGCCGGGAACACACCTCATCGAAGAGAAAGACTTCAGCGATTGGGTAGCCCGTCGTGCGGGGCCGCTTCCAGGTTGCTATAAGGGGCTTGCTCCCTGCGTTTCGGCCAAGGCGCTCGCCTTCGAAGCGCTCGGTCTCTCGCTCGCAGTTCGCGTGACGATCGGCGAGGACGCCGTGCAGTGGCAGGCGATCGACAATCGTGGACAGGTCGTCGAGGAGGGTTCTGTAGATGCGAGTACGCCTCGCGAAGCAGCCTTCAAGTTGGTGGCCGAGCTCTTCGATGCGACCGGCGCGGTGAGCCTCGAGTCTCAACCCGAGGGTGCACGCGTGCTGATCGATGGCGTGACGGTGGGTGTCACTCCGCATCTGGCACGGCTTCCGGTCGGAGCGCACGAGTTTGAGTTGAATCTCGAGCAATATCGGCCCGCGACGGGTAGTTTTGAAATCCGCAGCTCGGGCACCGAAGTGATTCGGCGCACGCTCGAGAAATTGCCGGGTATCCTCGTCGTCGAAGACGCTCCCGAGGGCGCCGAGATCGTCGTCAACGGCGAGGTGATGGGAAGGGTCGGTGACGAGATCGAGCTTGGCCCGGGAAGTTATGCCGTCGAAGTACGAGCCGACGGATACGAGACGCGACGTGATGCGGTGACCCTGAGCGCTGGCGAGCGTATCGTGCGAAGCGCGCCGCTCAATCAGGAGAGCCCATTTCTGGGCGCCTTCGGAAAAGAGGCGATTGCGCGAAATAACTACATCGCCCGCCTCTCCTACGAGCATGGTTTTCAGTCATCGACTTACCAGGATGCGCGTAGTGGCGATGAGCGGCCCTTCGAGTTTCGTACCTTTGCCGACAACGACGGCACACAGCCCGACCTGCCCCGGTCTGAGACCGTTCATGGCAACGGGGTGCGCGCCGATTTTAGCTACAACTTTGAAGACTTTGGAATCGTGCTCCTCTCGATGACCTATTATGTGGCCTCGATCGACGAGCCCGTCTTTGTGACGACGCCGCAGGGCAGTGTCGAGCCGGCGCGGCTCACCGGTCTGAGTCGACTGCAGATTCGTCCGTTTCAGATCTCGTACCGGTATTTCTACAAGAATTTCGTACCTTTTGCCGAGGTTGGCACCGGCATCGATTTCCAGTGGCTCGACGTCGAGAGTGACGTATTCGATACCACGACCCTGAGCCAGACCGATGCACTGGTAACGCTCGGAATCGGCGCGCAGTATTTCTTTACGCCGAATTTCTTTGCGCATGCTCGATACAGCCTGCAGGGCTATTTCGACTCGGCCCTGGGTGCAGACCATCTGCTTTCGATCGGTGTCGGAGCCGCCGTGGGAGACCTCTTCGGTTTCGATCCCGAGCCACCGGAGTCATTATGAATGCCATAAAAAGACTCGCATGCACCGTGGCTATTCTCGTGACCGCGGTCGTCTGGACGGCCGAAGCCGAGGCTCGCGAAAGCGACTGGAGCGAAGCGATGAAGGTCGCCAACGGCGCATATAATCGCAGTGATTACGAGGCAGCACGTAAGGGGTATATTCGCGCCATCCAGACCGATCCGGCTCAGCCAGCAGCCTATCGGAACCTGGCGCGTACCTATTTCTGGCAAGAGAACTACACGGCAGCAGCTCACTACTACGACCACTATCTGCGGCTCGGGAAGACGGCTGAGGATCTCGAACAGGTCAAGGCCGAACGCAAACTTGCGGCGACGCGCGCGTCAAATGAGGTCTACACGCCCGAAGAGAGTCAACGGCTGACCAAGACTGCCCTCGATCGAGAGCTCGACGGAGGACAGGCGTATGCGGAAGGAGGCGGCGGCGCCTGGGGTCTCTATCAGACCCTTTTGCGCACGGGTTACGCCGAACCCGACCTCGCACAGACACAGGCGCTGCTGGCGCGGGCGCTGCTCAACGAATTCGACTCGGCCGTATTGCCCGACGCCACCGATCTCGTGCCGCGTCTCGCGCTCGAAGAATGGCAACTTCAATCCGAAAGGCTCAAAGCTGCTCGCCAGGTCACCGGAGATGGAGCCGTGCGAGATCTGGTCGACCGCCGGTCGACCCTTGTCGAGACCGGCATCGCGATGCTGACGAACCAGCCGGGTGAGGCTGCCAAGCTCGCCAGACTCGCGCGCACCAGAAATCCCGATCTGGGATTTGTCGCCTGGTATGAGATCGTCGGTCTCACCGAGTCGGGCAAACACCGCGAGGCCCTCGATGTGTTGCGCTCGTATTCGCGCGAATTGCTCGACTCGCGCCCTGACCATCTCGAACACCTCGCCGTGCTGCGCGGGCTGATTCAACAGCGGCTCGAAGAATCCGAAGATGCTGCGAGCACTTTTCGGGGTGTTTTGCAGCAATGAGTCGACCTCGGGACTCGAAACGCATCTATGAATGCGGCATAGTGTCGGCCGGTCATTCGTTGTGACCATGAAACGAGCACCGGAAACGACATGAGCTGGCAAACCTTTCTCACCTTGATCCTTGCGAGTTTTCTTGTTGCCTGCGGCAGCGACGACGATTCCACGGCTGAACCGAGTTCTCTCGAACTCGCGAATGCTCAGACCGAGCCCCTGGAGGTTCCCGAGGGTGCGTTCGTCGAGTCCGACCCCAAAGATCGATCGGCGATCCTGGCCATCCTCAAAGGCGAGGTCGCGCGCACGGGCGAGAGGCCCTACTCGGCCGAGCTTGCACGCACGATCGACGCAGAACTCTATCGAGATCGAGACGAAGGAGAAGGCCCCGGATTCTGGCTGATGGAGGCATCGGTCGAAGATGCCGATGGGAACGTGCTCTGGCGCGACCGCGAGAACGGACTCTTCCAGCTCCTCGAGTTTCTCGAGGTGATCCTCGAAGAGCAGGATCTCGGACTATCGGCCTACAACGTCTTCAATTTCGTCGAACAGCAATACGAAGAGCTCCTCGAATTTGCGGTGCGTGTCCCAACGGGCATCAAGGGCGGCACCGATTACGTGCTCAAAATGCCCGACGAAAACGGCGAGTATTACGAGGTGATACGGCTCACGATCGCCGACCTCGTGGCCGATGCCGTACCACCGAGCACCGACGGGCAGGTCACGACGATCGTCGAGACGGCTGCGCCTGAAGATGCGCTCGATGTCGTGATTCTGGGCGATGGTTATCTGAGTGAAGAGCAGGAGAAATTCTCGCTCGACGCGCAGGCCGTAAGCGAAGCACTTCTCGAGGCCGAGCCCTTTTCGACGCATGCGGGCTCGATCAACGTACGTTCGGTCTTCACCCCGAGCGTCGAGAGCGGCGCAGGCTACGATTGCACCGGGAATCCGGTCATCGACGGTGGATGTGCCGATCGTCTTCGCGACACCGAATACAACACGACTTTCGTGATCACGGCGCTCGTCGACATTCTGAACCTCAACATCGGCAACGTGAGCGACCGTGTCGCGATGCCCACGCAGGTCGCGCGACTGTACGAAGCGGCCTCGCTTGCCCATTACGACGAGATCATCTTGATCTCGAATACGCGCCGACGTTCGGGATTCGCCGGACTCTACATCTCGGTCGTGACCGCGTTTGACCGCGAGCGGGTGCAATTCCCCGACGTCGCGGTTCACGAGCTCGGCCACAGCTTTGGCGTGCTCGGCGACGAATATCAGGTTTTGAACGACCCCTGCCTCTTCAACGAACCGCGTGTCCCGCTGCCGGCCAATATCGCCCAGTTCTCGATGGAGAGTATCAAATGGGACCGGTGGTTCATGGGTCCAACCCCGATCCCGACGCCTGCCGAGCAGGCCGAGGAGTATCCGGTGGGTGGCTATGAGGGGGCCTATAATTGCGACTTCCTCTTTCGCCCTGCCGACAACTGCAAGATGAATCGCGACGAGGACATTCCCTTTTGCCCTGTCTGCCAGGAACAATTATCTCGGCGCATGTACAGTGTCATCGACCCCCTCATGAGTGGACCAGCCACCGTCGAGCGCATCGGCGAGCGTCTCGTCTTCGATCTTCCGGTGTACGACGACTGGCAAGACCGCTTTACGGTAAGTTGGACGGTCGACGACGAGCAAGTCTCTGACCAACCGACACTCGAGCTCGGTCCGGCCGAGCTTCCGAAATCGAGCGGCTGGATTCCGGTGACCGCGAGCGTTCGAGACGCCACCGACAAGATCCTGGTCAATGACCCGACGATGATGAGCGAAGTTCGCTGGTTTGTTCGGTCTCGCTGAGCGAAATCGCGGAAAACCACGTAATCGGTGACTTGCGCAAGCTCTTTTGCTAGGTTGCCGCCTTGTACCCTAAGATAGAATCCGGGCCCAGCTCGCGTTCAGGAATTGGAAGTCATGGCAAACATGAAGTGGATATTCACCGCATTCGTTGCATCCTTAGTATTCGCCGGGTGCTCGGCCGATGATTCGAGCAATCAACCGCCTGATGTAAACCTCGACGTCGCCAACGACGTGACCGTCGTGGTCGGGGAAACCCTGAGCATCGTCGTGCGCGCGCAGGACCCGGAAGGCGGCGATCTCCAATTCGATTTCGAGGCCCGGCCCGCAGGTCAGTACTCGGTCGCGAGCGCAGACTTTCTGGACGGTGAGACTCAAGCGCTCTTTCAATGGGGTCCGATCGCAAGCGACGTGACCGGCGATGAACCGATGCGGCTCATCTTCATCGTCACCGACAGCGCCGGAAAGGTCACCGAGAAGACGGTGAATGTGACGATCGTGCCCGGAAACGGCGTGCCGCGATTTCAGAACAGCCAGTCCGAGCTCTACGATCCTCGCATCGGCAAGCCATTGACAATCAACGTCGAGGTTCGAGACGACGACTCCAATGAAGTTCAGCTCTCGCTCAAAGACGGGGCCGCTCCTCCGGGCTCCGAATTCGAACAGATCGGCCCATTCGAGGGCATTTACGAGTGGCAGCCTACCGTGGGCCAACTCATGCGCCGCGTGCATTCGGTGACCTTCGTCGCCGACGACGGGCAGAACGATGCCGTCGAATACCAGGTCTCGATCGTGATCCGGACGCGCTCGGCCGGCCAGCTCACGCGAGATTCGCTCGAGCTAGATTGCCCGGGTGAAGCCGTGATTCAACACGATCCGCTCCTGGCTCAGAAGGGCTTTGACGATTATATCATCGAGGCCTCTCTCGCCCCTGATGCTGCCGCGCTCTACGATAAGATGGTCGTCTACTGGACGCTTGGTGACCCCTATGGCGGAGACCAATGCGATCTCGCGACCGGCGAAGGCCCCGATTGCGTCGAGGGCATCGAGCTGACCTCGCCCGATGACACCAACTATAGCGGGTCCATCGGCAACCAGGCGGCCATTGATGCTGCCGCAACCGTGAACTACCAGATCTGCGCGATCGACGAAGAGGGAGATGGCGCCAACGCCGTGGTTTGCGCTCCGAGCGTCGGCGAATTCGAGCTCTTCCACTCGTTTGCCGTTCTTCAGCCCGACGAATCCGATGCCTGCGTTGACGACTTTTTCGACCAGGGCGATGGCGGCAATAATGACTTCGCGAGCGCCACCCAGGTGATTCCAGACGATTTCAATTTCGGGCGCACCTGCGAGGACGACGAAGCCGATTTCTACTCGCTGGCCGTTCAACCCGGTGAAAAATATCTCTTTGCCGCCATCTATCCGGACGGCGTCGACGTCGAGGTCAACGCCTATGATGATGCCGAGTCTACCATTCAGATCTCCGATTCAGATTGCACTGGATTGAGCGGACTCGAGGTCGGTGTACCCGAAGACGGCTCACCCTCGAATTTCTATCTCGAGATCAAAGGCGGAGACGATATCAGCTACCAGGTCACGGCCGTGCTGACGCAGGACGGATCGGGAGGCTGCGTCGATGACGCACTCGAGCCCAACGACGAGCCGCTCGATGCGGCCGAGGCAGGCGACGGCTCGAGCATCGAGGCAGAAATCTGCCGACAGGGGGACGTCGACCTCTACGCGATCGAACTCGCCGGAGGCGATGTGTTGAACGCGACGACGAATTTCACCAATGCAAACGGCAACCTCGACATGGAACTCTTCGCTCCGTCGCAGGCCGATGCCGCTGGTGCCGACGGCATCGGTGATGGCGTCGAATTCACCTTCAGCCTCGACGATATGGAAACCTTGACCCACGAGGCCGAAGAGACGGGGACCTATTATCTGATGGTCTTCAACAATAATCCGACGCGAAATTCGTATACGCTGGATATCTCGATCGACGCCGCTCCGCCTTGCAATGATGACGACACGCCACCGGTAGAGGGAGACCCCGCGACCAACCATACCCAGGGAGATGCCTGGCGAATCCCGCAGCCTGACGGCAATGAACTCGTTACGATCTCGGGGCAGACCGCTTGCCCGGGACAACCCGATTGGTTCCAGCGCACCGAATTCGCCGGAGCTCAGGTGCTCGGCGAATTGCGCGTCGACTCGGGCGGAACGATCGACGACATCTCGATGGAAGTGTATGACCTGCAGAGCAATCTGCTGACATCGGGTACGGTGAATGGCGAGCGCATCGATTTCGATTTCGAGCCTGCTGCAACCGGTCAGATCTACATCAAAATCGTCTCGTCGGTGAAACTCGACTACACCCTGGATCTGCTTCGATGAAACGCTCTCTGATCTACGCCTTGGTGGGGCTGATGGTAGTCGCGGCGAGCTGCTCGGCCGATGCGCCGAG
>CAYFTY010000003.1:0-24672 GCA_964346045.1 uncultured Bradymonadales bacterium
CGAGGACTGGGAAGAAGCCATCGACCGTGGAGAAATGCCTATCGAGAAGGCGGTTCGACTCGATGCAGACGACCAGATACGTCGGTCGATCATCATGGCGATCATGTGCAGGGCACACGCGCGGTTCGAAGACGTGACCGGGATCGAGACGGCTGCCGAGTTCCGAGAGTATTTTGAGGACGAGCTCGATGAACTCGCCGAGTTCGTCGACGCGGGTCTGGTCGACGTCACCGACGACGAGATCACGATTCATCCGCTGGGGCGTTTTTTCGTGCGTAATATCGCTCGCGTCTTCGATGCCCGGTCTGGCTCGGGGCGAAAACGTTTCTCGAAAGCGATCTAATGATTTACGTCGGTTGCGTTGAGGTCTGAGCGCTCGTACCCGCCAGGGTTGCGTCAGAGTCCCAGGTTCTGAGCGATGACTTCCTTCATGATTTCCTGGGTGCCGCCTCCAATCGGAAGTAGGCGCGCGTCGCGGCTGAGTCGCTCGACGAGCGACTCGCGCATGTAGCCCATGCCGCCGTGCAATTGCACGGCTTCATAGGTGACGTCGACGGCCAATTCTGCCGTGAGATTCTTGGCCATCGAGACTTCCTTGACCAGGTATTCTCCGGCGTCGATTCGAGAAGCCACCTGATAGACGAAGGTCTTGGCGGCAGTAATCCGCGTCGCCATATCCGCCAGTTTATGCCGGGTGACCTGGAATTTCGCGATCGGTCGACCGAACGCCTCTCGCTCGTGGACCCAGCTCATGGTTTCTTCGAGGGCGAGTTCGGCGGTCGCGATGCCATAGGCCGCCAGGGCGAGCCGCTCGGACTGGAAGTTCTGCATCAAGACGACGAATCCACCGCCCTCGCCACCAACGAGATTCGCAGCAGGAACACGTACGTCATCGAACGCAAGCTCAGCGGTATCGCTCGCCCACCATCCCGTCTTTTCGAGTGCGCGTGAGACCGAAACACCTTGGAGCTCTTTGTCGATGACCAGGAAGGAGAGTCCTCCGTGTTTTTCGTCGGAGGTGCGAACGAGGGTCGTCAAGAAGTCGGCCCGGACACCCGACGTGATATAGAGTTTGGCGCCCTGGACGACATAATGCTCGCCGTCGCGCACGGCACGCGTGCGAACGCCCGAGACGTCACTGCCGGTCCCCGGCTCGGTAATGGCGAGTGCGGCAATTTTCTCGCCTGCGAGCGCCGGTTTTGCGTACCGGTCGATGAGGTCTTCGTTGCCCGATTGAACGATCGGTGGCAGCGCGATGCCGAGCGAGCCAAGTCCCACCGAGACCCCCGTCGAGCCGCCCCGCATCATGCCCTCGACAATCACGACCATGTCCAGCATACCACCGCCGCTGCCTCCGATTTCTTCGGGGAAGCCGACACCGAGGATTCCGGCATCGGCGGCCTTTTTGTAGAGCTCGCGAGGAAACTCTCCGGCCTCTTCCCAGGCATGGGCATGGGGGCGGATTTCTTCGAGCGCAAATCGCTCGGCAGTCTCGCGCAACATCCTGTGCGTTTCGTTCAAAAAATTGTCGTAGAAACTCATCTGCTTTCTCGTGAGGGACATTCGACTCTGCGGACACGAGAGCCCCGAGTCAAGCTCTGGCGGCGGATGCGCGTAGCCAAATACAGGCCTCTCTGGCATGATGCCTCGGAGAGAGTTTCGCTCTTTAAGTGGGCTGGTAGAAGGATGGCTGAAGCCGAAGGCAAATGCCCGGGATGTGACGCGGCGGGGCCCCTCGGTGAAGCGTGCGCCGAGAAGGGTTGCACCAAGCGAGGCTACCACTTCATACCCATGGACTACTGGGAGGCCGCACACGATGACGAGGGTGCACACCCTGACCCGGTCATCGGCCAGCTCGTGGGAGACTTTCTGGCGGTGGCCAAAATTGGTGCCGGAGGCTTTGGCAAGGTCTTTCTCGCGCTGCAAAATCCGCTATTTCGCTTGAAGGGAGCACTGAAGCTCATCGAGTTTCCGAGCGAGAACGTCATGCTCACGCAGGCGCTTCTCGAAAAATTTCAGGGTGAAGCCGAGGCGCTCGCAGATCTGACCCACCCGAATATCGTGCGGCTCCTGAAATACGGAACGCATAATAAGCAGCCCTATCTCGTCATGGAGTTCGTCGATCAGGGACGAACGTTGAGGCAGGAAATTCAGCGTCGTGCCCGGGCCAAATCTGGCTTCGAACACAGCGAATTACAGACGATTTTCGATCAGGTTCTGAACGGTCTCGCAGCCGCCCACGAGCAGAATATCATTCATCGGGACGTCAAACCCGAGAATGTGATGCTGCAGTCGGTGGTGGGCAATCCCTTTCACGTGCGGATCCTCGACTTCGGAACGGCCAAATTCGTCGAGAATCGGGCCGACACGAAGTGGCCACTCGGCTCGCCCAGTTATATGGCGCCCGAACAGGTGAATCTCAAAGGCATTGGTCCATGGTCCGATCTCTATGCCGTCACCGTGATGATCTTCGAGCTTCTCACGGGGCGTCGACCCTTCCCGGGCTCGACTGAAAACGAGATCGTGAAGAATAAGCTCGACGAGTCATTCGATCCACTCCTCGCCCTCGAACGATTCGATTTTCCGCGGGTGGTTCACAGCTTTCTCGAAAAGGGGCTGCAGAGTGACCCCGAGGATCGCTATCGGGATGCTGAGGAATTGCGTCAGGCGATGACCGAGGTGTTCGATGCTCTGTCGGAGCATCCAGGTACCTACGGAGCCCAGGGCGTCGAGCTCACTGCGCTTCTCGACTCGGGCGATCTGATGGATGTCGATCAGAACGCCGAGACGAAACAGGCCTCGCCGCCTCCCATCGACGACGACATATCGGGTGCGAATTCCGTCGATTCGACGCTCGCCACTCGTGAGGCGGGCACCGGGGAGTCCGATGCCGAGAGTGGTGACGCCGAGAACGAGGCCTCGGCATCGGTCGATTCCGGTGCCAGTGTGCCCGAGGCGATCGTGCAGGACCGTGTCGACACCACTGCCGAGCTTACATCGGCCGACCCCGAGCAGACCTCTCGGTCGAGACGCTCGGGAGCGTCATCGTGGATCTATTTCGTGGCGGGTGCTGTCTTGTTGGCCGTCGTTCTGACGATCGGCTATTTCGTCGACCAGGCTGCCAATAAAAAGGTGTCTTCAGCCGTTCTTGCGGCGAGCACCCATGCTTACAACTCGACGCAGGATGCGGAAGTCGACTCACGGCTTACGGCGTCCAGAAATGCCTCGCTGGGCGCGGCGAGCAATCAGGTGAGCCTCGCGTTAGAGGCGGCGCCGGTGGAGCCGGTGGAGGCCGAAGAGCCTGCGCGTCTGATCCAGAAGGTCGTCGCAGGGAAATTTCATACCTGCGCGCTGGTGCGCTCGAAAGTCCGGTGTTGGGGTGCGAATTTCGAAGGCGAACTGGGTATCGGGCGCGAAGGCGCCATCGGTGATGACGAGCCAGCTCACCGGGCCGACTGGGTCGAATTTGATTCGCCCATCGTCGACGTCGATGCGTCGGGGGATCGTCAGGCCTCGTATACCTGCGTTCGACTCGAGAACGGAAAAGTTCGTTGCTGGGGAGCCAACGAGCACGGCCAACTCGGCCTCGGCCATACCCGCGAGATCGGAAAGGAGAATGCCGTCACGAGCGTCCCTCCGATCAGTCTCGGGGCGTCCGCAATGCAGATTGCGGTCGGTGCATCGAAATTCGCATCGCATAGCTGCGCACTACTCGAAGGCGGAGACCTACGTTGCTGGGGCGGCAATAATTACGGCCAGCTCGGGCTTTCACATCGAACCGATGTGGGAGACGACGAGGTACCTGCGAGTGTCGCACCGGTTTCGGTCGGCGTGGACGTCGCGCGAGTTTTTGCCGGTAAATATCACACCTGCGTTCTTTCGCACGCAGGTGCTGCCCGCTGTTGGGGTTGGAATAGCCAGGGCCAGCTGGGGCTCGGCCATACGCAAGATATCGGAGATGACGAGCTGCCGTCAGCATCTGCCAACGTCACGCTCGAGGGCGTGACATTGGTCGATCTCGCGCTCGGTCGTCGCCATACCTGCTCTCTCGACGATAGGGGCAAGGTTCGTTGTTGGGGCTGGAATTCGCACGGGCAGCTCGGGGTCGGACACACGCGTGACATCGGCGACGACGAGGCTGTCAGCGAAGCGAGCGCAGTCGAGCTCGGCGCACCTGCGACTGCCGTGACGACGGGAGCCAATCATTCCTGCGCATTACTCGAATCGGGGGCGATCCGATGCTGGGGAGATAATCGCTTTGGGCAGCTCGGGTACTCGCACAAGCGCGCCGTCGGCGATGACGAAAGTCCATCGACGGTCGCGGCTGTGTTCCTGGGAGCTCCAGCACTGGCACTGGCGTCGGGTAGCTACCATAATTGCGCCATCCTCGAGGGCGACCGAATGAAATGTTGGGGCTACAACAAATTCGGCCAGCTCGGGTACGGGCATACCGATACCATCGGGGACACGGAAACACCTGCGAGCGCAGGCGATGTTCCGCTCTTGGGACCCGATGAAATTTCAGAGGACGGTCAGAATGAGTGAAAGTTACGAGACGATTCGGTACGAAAATCGCGATGGAGTGGCGACGATTACGATGAATCGTCCGTCCAATCTCAATGCAGTCAATGAGACCCTGGCCGTCGAGCTGGGTTCGATTCTCGAGTACGTAGCAAGCGCCGATGAGGTCCGAGCCGTGGTGCTCACAGGCGAGGGCAGGGCGTTCTGCGCGGGGGCCGACATCTCTCAGTTCGGAAACGAACTCACCCCGGACCAGGTCGAGAATTATCTGCAGGAGAAGTACCGACCCATCATCTCGTCGATCGTGACCATGCCCAAGCCAGTCATTGGCGCAATCCACGGAGCGGCTGCGGGCGCAGGCATGTCGATCGCGCTCGCCTGCGACCTCCGGGTCATGAGCGACGAATCGGCGTTTCATCCGGCGTTCAGCAATATTGGTCTGGTTCCTGATGCCGGGGCGACTTTCTTTCTGATTCAGCGACTCGGCTACTGCCGGGCATTCGAGTTTTTGGCACAGGGAAGACCCCTCTCGGCCGACCGCGCAGTCGTGCTTGGACTCGCCAATCGCGTGGTACGACCGGATCAGTTGCTCAAAGAAGCCACAACGTGGGCGCGAGAGTTGGCTCAGCGTCCGACGCTTGCCCTCGGACTCACCAAAGAGATCGCGCGCCGCGCCGAGTCCGAAACGCTCTGGGAGATCTTCGACCTCGAGGCCTCGTACCAGAAGCGAGCCATCGATTCGAAGGATCACCAGGAGGGGCTCGCCGCTTTTCGAGAGAAACGAAAGCCCTCGTTCAAAGGGAATTGATGAGTCTCAGACCAGCAGTTTTTCTCGATGAATTCGACGGCAAATGGGATGGTCACGAGCGTGAAATTCACGGGCTCGTCGAGAACGAGGGCAAACACTACAAGGTCGAGGTTTTGCGTCGAACTCGCGAGAAGTATCTCGTCAGCGTCTTCGAGGGCGGTGCTGTTCAATTCAGCGACCTCACCTCCAACCCTGTCGCCATACTCAGGGATTTCTGGAGCAGTTCAGAGCCATGATAAGCCGCCACGATGGGCTCGCCTTTTGAACGTGAACGAGCGGTGTCCTACACTCCAGGGCCCCACGCGAGGAAATTGAGTTCGCATTGAAAATTTTTCCAAAATTATCCTGGTTGTGGGGCCTGATTGTCGTTGGGCTCCTCTGGAGTCCCATGCCGCTGGTTGCACAGGACGAGGGAGCCAAGTCGGCTGAGTCCGAGACAACGGCCACCAAAGACCCGGATGTTGTCGACTCCGAGACCAGGGAAGCAGGCGTTGGCGAGCTGCCCGAAGCTTTTGATTTCGTGGCTTTCCCGATCGTCGCCTTCACACCCGAGACGAGCTTCGTTCTCGCCGGAGCAGGGCTCTTCTTTTTCAAGATTTCCGACGATCCCGATACGCCTCGTTCTGACTTGCTGACGACAGCGGCATATACGCTCAGAGGGCAGGGAGTCGTTCAGATTGAGCCAAGCTTCTTCTTCGGCGATGGCGCGTGGGAATTTAGTACGGCCTTTCTCTTCCTGGACTGGCCCTCGGACTTCTTCGGCATCAAAGGCGATACGGTCGAAGAACCTGTGGAGTACAACAACCTGCAGGCCGAGGGCGAGTTCATCGTGAATCGCCGAATTTTCGAGAATGTCTATGCGGGGCTGGCATACGAAATTTCGTACAGCGACCTGACGCTGCCGCAAGATTCGGACCTTTTTACTGCTGATCTACCGGGGCGCGAGGGAGGCCTGATCTCGGGGATCGGCATCCGCTTTCGGTGGGATACGCGCGATACCCGATTCGCAACGACCGAAGGCAGTCGTTTTTCCGTCGAATCTACGAATTTCAACGAGGCGTTCGGCGGCGACTTTACGTACACCAAGAGTCGTGTCGACCTGCGACATTTCATGAACTGGAGCAACCATACGCTGGGGCTGCATGCGGTCACACGCCTCACCATGGGTGATCCCCCATTTTATGATATGTCGACGATCGGCGGCAGCAATCAGTTGCGCGGTGTATTCAGTGGAAAATTCGTCGACAACCACATGTACGTTTTGCAGTCTGAATACCGCACGCCGTATCTCTTGTGGCGCTTTGGTCTGGCCGCGTTTGCCGGTGTGGGTCAGACTTTTGCACATCTTGAGGACATCACACCCTCGGCCTGGGAATGGGGCGCAGGAGGCGGAATACGATTTGCGGTTCGCGAAGAAGAGCGCGTCAATATTCGCCTCGATTTCGGCTATGCCGAAGATGGCCTGAGCATTTATTTCGGGCTCGCCGAGGCCTTCTGAGTCTCACTCGTCGTCGAGTTCGCCCGCCTGTGCCTTCTCGATCCACTTGTTGATCTCGCGCTGGATCACGTCGAGAGCCTTCTTTCGAAACGGCTTGAAGATGAACGGCACATCCATCTCGACATCGATGGCGTGCTCGCGCAATTCGAGGCTGCCCGATAACGTGACTCCCTTGGCTTCGAACCCAAAGTCGGCCTGGTGATCGGTATGCCATTCTGCGGTCGGATTGTATTTGGCGAAACGCTCCGCGTAGCTCTCGAAGGCCTTCTTGGCGACCTTGCGAGCCTTATCGGTGTCGAGCGGATGTTCGATGGTCTGCTTCATGATTACCTCGTACGTCGAAACGGGTCTCTCTTTAATCACATCGGTGACGCTTTCGACAACCCGCGCGTTACGCAGACGTATTTCGTGCATCTAATTCCGCAGTTGTCGGAGTACGCCATGAGCGCCCAGATCAAAAACGAAGATCAGAGCGAATCGGTTGAGGATTTCGATGTCGTCGTGATCGGATCGGGTTTTGGCGGTCTGGGCGCCGCGCTCGAGCTCGCAAAGAGTGGGGCGTCGGTCGCACTCTTCGAACGGCTGAAATATCCGGGCGGTTGTGCGAGCACGTTTACGCGGCGTGGACACCAGTTCGAGAGCGGGGCGACGCTATTCTCGGGCTTTGGCCAAGAGCAACTCTTCGGACGTTGGATTCGCGAGCTCAATCTGGACGTCGATTTCGTGCCGATCGATCCCATCGTCGAGATGCGCACCGAAGATTTTACGCTGGATATCCGGCCCGACCGAGCGGATCTCACGCGGCGTTTCGTCGAGCTCGATGAAGCCGGCGAGTGGGATGTCGAGGGTTTCTTCCGTCGACAACGCCGCGCAGCCGACGCCCTCTGGGGTCTCTTTGACGACCCTGACTTGCTACCGCCCTTTGGCATGTCCGAGCTATTCGAGCACGTCGCTCGCGTTCCGCGCTATGCAGGCCTCGCCCCACTCGTCGGCCGCAGCCTCGACGAAACTCTTCATCGTTGGGGCGTCGGTGGTTTCGAGCCCATGCGCACGTACTTGAACGCGATTTCTCAGATCACGATTCAGGCGAGCGTCGACCAAGCCGAGACCCTCTTTGCCCTTGCCTCGATGGATTATTATTTCCGCGGTACAGGACATATTCACGGTGGGATCGGAGAGCTTGCGTGGGCCATCGTCGATGCATTGAAAGAGCGCGGCGTTGCCGTCTACATGGCCGATGCGGTCACGTCCCTCGAGCACGAGGGGCCCGAGTGGCGGATCACGACGCGACGAAGGAGTGCACGCGCCAGGTACGTCGTTGCGAATCTTCTGCCGCAGGCGCTCGAGAAGCTCACCGGACGTGAGACCCGACGCACTCGTCGACTCACTTCGCGGGTCGAATCTGGATGGGGTGCTGCCATGCTCTATCTTTCACTCGACGCCGAGCGTCTCGAGCGTTCGGAGGCGCATCACCTCGAGCTTGTGGCCGACCATCACTTACCCTTCATCGAAGGGAACCATCTCTTTGTTTCGGTAAGCGGCGAAGACGAAGACGGGCGCGCGCCCGAGGGACGCCGAACAGCGACGATCTCGACCCACATCCCGATGCCTACGCTCGTCGAGATGAGCGACGAAGAACAGGGTGAATACGTCGCCGAGGTTCAGCAAACCATGCGTCAGACACTGGCTTTGCGGGCCCCCGAGTTGGTCGACGCGACCGCGATGGAGATGACCGCGAGTCCTCGCACCTTCGAACGATTCACCAAACGCCCCTTCGGGTATGTGGGCGGGATTCCGAGGCGCGTCGGGCTGGCGAATTATCGTGACTTCCTGCCGACGCCGATCTATCGCGGGCTCTACCTCGTCGGAGACACGGTCTTTCCAGGACAGAGCACACTCGCGACGGCGATCGGGGGCGTGAAGGTCGCACAGACGATCGCTTCGTCGCCCACCTGAAACTTCGTCACTTGCAAGCCGACCGCTCGTTGCGCCATACAGTGGGTGACCCCTGCTGGAGGCCTCATGACCGACCCCAAAGTAATCGAACGCTGGCTCGCCCGTGATCCTGACCCGGACACTCGCG
The DNA here is from genome assembly GCA_964346045.1 of uncultured Bradymonadales bacterium. GTDB lineage: Bacteria > Myxococcota_A > Bradymonadia > Bradymonadales > Bradymonadaceae > CAYFTY01. The sequence continues at coordinate 8,911 of CAYFTY010000003.1, forward strand.
AAGAGTTGCAGGCTCTCGTCGCCTCAAATGACCGCGAAGAACTCGACTCGAGATTCGGCACGCGCCTCGCTTTCGGTACAGCCGGACTTCGGGGGGCGCTCGGAGCAGGCCCGGCCCGGATGAATCGTCTCGTCGTTCAGGAGACGACCGCAGGACTGGCGGCCTATCTTGATCAGAGCGTGCCCGACGCGAGGTCTCGAGGGGTGGTCATAGGCTACGACGGTCGCATCAAATCAGACCAGTTTACACAGGATGCAGCCCGGGTTCTCGCAGCGATGGGATTTCGGGTCTTCCTCGCTGACATGCCGGTCGCTACGCCGGTGACCGCGTTTTGTTTGCTTCATGAAAATGCCGCAGCCGGCATCATGATCACAGCCAGCCACAACCCGCCGGAATACAACGGCTACAAGGTGTACTGGCAAAACGGCGCACAGATCATCAGGCCGCACGATCGCGGCATTGCCGCCGCCATCGAGACGGCTGCGAGAGAGCCGATTCCCAGGCTCGAGAGCGACGACGAATGGCACGAGCGTGTGTCGTCCTTTGGAACCGAGCTCGAAGAGATCTACCAGCAAGGGATCGACGGGCTTTCCGTCGACGAAATCCGTGGAGGGCGGGCTAATTTCGGCATCGCCTACACGCCGCTTCATGGAGTGGGCGCGCGTCCGACCGAAGAAGCGTTGAGGCGTGCCGGGTTCGAAAAGGTCTATACGGTGGCGTCACAGCGCGAGCCGGACGGTCGTTTTCCGACGGTGAATTTTCCAAACCCCGAAGAGCCGGGGGCCATGGACAAGGTCGTCGCGCTCGCGACCGAAAAAGAAGCTGAGCTCGCCATTGCCGCCGACCCCGACGCCGACCGCCTGGCGGTCGCGGCTCGTCGCGAGGATGGCACCTTCGAAGCGCTGAGTGGCGATCAGATCGGCGCGCTGCTCGGACACTATCTTCTCTCGGCCGATAGCGACGTCTCTGTGGCCACGACGATCGTTTCGTCGCAGCTGCTCGAGGTGATGGCCAGAGATTTTGGTGCGACCTATTTCGAAACCCTCACGGGCTTCAAATGGATTGCCAACGGTGCCATCGAACGCCGTCACAGTCAGGGTATTCGCTTCGCGTTTGGGTACGAAGAGGCCATTGGATACACAATCGGCGAGCTCGTGCGCGACAAAGATGGGGTGAGCGCCGCGCGAATCTTCTGCGAAATGGCAGCTGGCCTTCGCCGTCATGGCATGAGCGTTCTCGAACGGCTCGAAGAAATCTATCGCGAATATGGACTCTATCTCACGGCACAGCGTTCTCTACGGTTCGGGCCCGAGGACGAAGCCCTGGCGAACCTCACATCGACGCTGCGCGAAGATCTGCCCGAGTCGATCGCCGGTCATCCGATCATCGGTGTCGTCGACCTCGAACGGCAGCGCCGCATGCGCGACGGTTCCTGGTTCGAATGGAATGAGCTCCCGGTCTCGGACGTGCTGACCTTCTATCTCGAAGGCGGAGCCCGTGTGATCGTGCGGCCCTCGGGTACCGAGCCTAAAATCAAATGCTACTACGAGATCCGACACGAAATCGACGGTTCTTTCGACGACGCCATGCAAGAGGCTGAGAAGGCGCTACGCGATCTCGTCACACGTCATCAGGCCGAACTCGAAGCGCATAAATAGCGAGAATAGCTTGCCGTGAGCCCGTTGTGTCCCTAGGTTCCCGGTGCGTCGAATCCACCGAGGACCACCCATGGCTAGCCGTGACAACTCGCTCGTACGACAGCCCACTCGTGCAGTCGCTATAGAAGAGCGCAGTCCATACAACCGATTTCTCGTCTTCATCTTTGCGCTCTTTTTCGGCGGATGGGGCCTGCATCGATTTTATACGGGTCGATTTCTTTCGGGGTTGATCTGGTTCTTGACCGGCGGCCTCTTTCTCTTCGGATGGTTCTACGACATCTTCATGATCGCGTTGGGCCGATTTCGGGATTCCGAAGGCAGGGTTCTCGGCCCGCCCCAGTACGAGCATCGTCAAATGCTCACGACGGACCAACCCATCCCGGCCCGCGCTTCGCGTGACCCACGCGATGGAAGCGTCGGAGCTGCTGGCGGGCAGATGAATGGCCCGCAGAGACAGCGAGGGCCGAGAGAAGCGCCTGTGGAGCCTGTCGCCGAGGAAGATCTCTATCTCGAAGAAGCGATGCGCGATCCTCTCGCCGAAAAATTCGACCAACTCGAAAGGGAGATCGAAGAGAACCAGGGCCGCGACGGCAGCGTCGAGTGGTAGTCAACGCGGAAGGCGCATCTTCAGACACGTGATTGTACTCGGGCGCAATGCTCCCGACCAATAGGCCCGTTCTGGCCGCTCGGGCGTACCTTCCGCAAGCCCCTCGTGTATGGACCAACTCGGCTCCTCACCTGGCTCCAGGACATGCAGACCACTTTGCCACGGCCCGATGATATAGGTATGTCCCGCTGCCGCTCGTTCGAAAAACCGTGTCCAGCGGAGCGCGAACTCATGTCCAGGTCTGCATCCGAAGGTCTCGCAGGTGCGAAACCACCACGTTGCGTCGGGCGCCATGCGCCGACAAATTTCGACCAGGTGCGGATGGAGCGGATGGCCCGCCTCCAGCGCGCTCGCATCGAGCACGTCGTTCGCGATCAGCGCGCGACCCCACTTTCCATGCCCCCAGTACTGAATGCTCGCGATGGATTCTGTCTGATCGAGCAGAGCATCGAAGGCCTGCCGCCACGAAGTCGCAGGGATGACGATGTCGGCGACGTTCTGGGCGCGGGCGAGGACGGCTCCGGCAATCCACGAATGGGTGAGTCCGAGGCCGAAACGCCCACGACATGTATCGTCGTACACGATGCAATGATTGGCAGACGTCCGCATGGCGCGATATCCTTGGCGCGTCGATTTGTTCTAGCATGAGGATATTGCACTTGGATGCGCCTTCCCACAGAGAAATTCTCGGCTCGTTGCCTGCGGTCTCATTCGTTTTTTCAGTGAGTGACGGCGAGTTTTTGCACCTCGGCGATGGTGTCGTGGACTTGCTCGGTTTTCCCATTTCGCGCTGGCAAGACCAGGACGAAGGCCTCGAGTTTTGGAAAGGCCTTGTGCATGACGCTGACCTCGAACGGGTCGTACGACTATCCAGAGAGGCGATCGCCGAACGCGGTAGCACTGCTTTTGCGTGGAGGGCGCGCTGCAGTGACGGCAAGTATCGCTGGGTCGAGTCGCGCTTGAATTGCGTGGAAAACGAGTCAGGCCTGCTGCTTTTCGGCCTCCTTCTCGATGTGCATGGCTTTCCCGAGTCTCACGTCGATTTTTTCGACCTGGTCAATCAGTCGACCGAAGGCCTCGCGTTACTCTCATCGGAGTTGACCTTCGATGCAGTCAATCCCTCGCTCCTCGAGGCGCTCGGGTTCGAAGAGGGGGATTTCCTCGGCCGAGGTGTCGACCAGATCTCAGCCTTTGAAGCCGAGAGCGCCCAAGAGGTCGTCGAATTGGTTTCGCAGGTACTCGACGGACGAACGGTCGATCCGCTCGAGGTCGAACTGCGCGACGAGGATGGATCTCAGCTGGTCTTCGAGGTGAATCCATCGCTTGTGCGCAGTCGCAGCGGGGAGCCCCGGGTTTTGCTCTCGCTCAGAGACATCACACAGCGCAGGGAATCTGAGCAGCTTCAACGCAGTCTCGAAGCGCGCGTTGCCGAAACTCAGCGCCTCGAGTCGATCGGCCGACTCGCGGGTGGGATCGCTCATGATTTCAACAATCTATTGACCGTGATCATGTCCAATGTCGATCTCGTGCTCGAGCGTAAAGATCTGCCGGGCACCGTGCGCGGCGACATCCAAAATGTCGCAGACGCCGCCCGTCGTTCGGCCGAACTCACCGCACAACTCATGGCATTCGGTCGCAAGCAGATGCTCTCGCCCAAGACCATCGACACCAATACGATCGTCCTCAAGATCGCGCGGATCGTCTCGCGTGTGCTCGAAGACGGGATCGAAATCGAGCTCGAACTCGATCGGGACGCGTGGCCGCTCTACGTCGATCCCACGCAACTCGAGCAGGTGCTCGTGAATTTGATCGTGAACTCACAGGATGCGCTGCCTGCGGGCGGCTCGATCACCGTGCGCACCGAGAATCGCAAGCCGCAGGAGGCTCGAGATGGTGAGTGGGTCTGTATCTCGGTCGAGGATGACGGGCTCGGAATCGCTCCTGAAAACGTCGACCATATTTTCGAGCCCTTTTTTACGACCAAACCGCCCGGGCTCGGTACGGGTCTGGGACTGGCCACCGTGCACGGAGTCGTGAAGCAGAGCGGCGGCCATCTCGAAGTCGAAACCCGGGAGCATCGAGGTACCAAGATGCACGTCTTTCTGCCTCGTTCGTACGAGCAACCCGGGCTCTCAGAGGTCGATGGTGTGAAACACCGCAACGGTCAGCCCTGCGAGGTCATCGTCGTCGAAGACCAACCGCTCGTTCGCCGCGCGGCAAGCCGCATTCTCGCGGCCGAAGGCTACCAGGTTCATCAGGCCGAGACGATTGCCGAGGCGGTCGAGATCTTCGAAAAGAACGAGCCGGGGGCCGTGGTGTGCGACCTGAACCTCAGAGGCGAGACCGGCTGGGACGTCAAAGACTTCATCCGCTCACAGGGCTCGATGATTCCGATCATTTTCATGTCGGGCGACCCCGCGAGCATCATCGATGACCTCGAGGGCGAGCTCTTCTTGCGCAAGCCATTTAGCCGCGAGAGCATCATAGATGCGGTCAACGACGCGGTTCAGAATGCCGCCTTTGAAGAGGATGCTCAGAGGTGATCTCGCAGTCGCACCGGAAGTCGCCGTCGACCCCAGTCGCCCGGGCTATCGTCGTCGAAGACACCCGGTATGGCCGTGCCGCACGCGTTGCATTTGCCATCATTCAATCGCCATTCGGTCAATTCGTACCAGTCTCGGCCGATGAGTTGCTGAGAGCATGTGGGGCAGTACGTACTCGCTCCAGATTCGTCATGAACGTTACCGGTGTAGACATAGCGTAGCCCGTTCTTCATGGCGATTTCTCGCGAACGGGTCAGCGTCGATGCCGGCGTGCGTTCCTTGTCACGCATCTTGAAATCGGGATGAAAAGCGCTGAAATGCAGGGGTGTATCGGGCCCGAGATGCTCGACGATCCACTGGCTCATCTCTTCGATCTCGGCCGGCGAGTCGTTTTCATCAGGGATCAGAAGGGTCGTGATCTCGTACCAGACGTCGGTTTCTTGCTCGAGATAGAGGAGGCTGTCGAGCACGGGACCGAGTTCTCCAAACGCGATCTTCTTGTAGAAATCCTCATCGAACGCTTTGAGGTCGACGTTGGCGGCATCGAGATGTCGATAGAAATCTTCCCGAGCTTCGGGCGTGATATATCCGGCCGTAACGGCGACGGTTTTGATATTCTGCTCATGGCACGCCTCGGCGACGTCGATGGCGTACTCCATGAAAATCGTCGGGTCGTTGTAGGTGAAGGCGACGCTTTTGCACTTCAGGTCGCGCGCGACCTCCGCAAGCGTTTGCGGACGTGCTACCGAGGCCAGTGTGTCGAATTCGCGGGATTTCGAGATGTCCCAATTCTGGCAGAATTTGCAGCCCAGATTGCATCCGGCAGTGCCGAATGAAAGAACCGGGCTTCCCGGCAAAAAGTGATTCAGAGGCTTTTTCTCGATGGGATCGACGCAGAATCCGCTCGAGCGACCCCACGTGGTCAATTTCACCGAATCGGCAACGTTCGCCCGAACAAAGCAGAAGCCGCGTTGGCCTTCGCGCATCTTGCAATGGCGGGGGCAGATGTCGCATTGAACGCGTCCGTCATCGAGCGCGTGCCAGTGTTTTGTGTCGGCCACGTTCGGGTTCGACGGGTCGAGCTCTTCGAATGCCATGACTTGATTATTTTCCATCGTGCCCACCTTCTACGGGGTATCTTGACGGAGTGTGCATGCGTTCGACAACCCGCCCATCATCGTGCGCTGGTCGATTCTATCCGGCGCAGCCGTCTGAGCTGCGTTCGATGGTGCGCGAGTATCTCGCAGATGCTTCACCATCCGAGCAGCCAACACGGGCCATCATCGCGCCTCATGCTGGCTTTGTCTTCAGTGGTGCCGTCGCAGGAAGTGCCTTCCGTCAGCTCGAAGAAACCTCAGCGAGACGCGTGCTCGTGATGGGTCCCTCGCATTTCGTAGCTTTTAACGGTTTGGCACTATCCTCACATTCCCACTTTTTGACGCCATTGGGCTCGGTCGAGGTGGACGCCTCGATGAATGAGCGGTTGAGCGCCCTCGACGGAGTCGTGGTCAACGATGCCGCTCACGCGAGAGAACATGCCCTCGAAACGCATCTGCCCTTTCTGCAGGAGGTGCTCGATGAGTTCACCGTCGTTCCGGTCGTGGTGTCAGACGCATCCGACGAGCTCGTCGAGGACGTGGTCGAGATGTGCTGGGACGAAGGAATGTTGATCTCCATCAGCTCGGACCTCTCGCACTTTCACTCCTATGAAGAAGCGGTCGAACTCGATAGCGAGACCGCCCGCTGGATCGAAGCCGGGGAGTGGTCTGAGCTGCACGGACAGCGCGCCTGCGGGTACAGACCGTTGCGGGGTTTGATGCGCTTTGCAGCCCAGAGAAAGTCGCGTTTCCGACTGCTCGATCTTCGCAATTCTGGCGACACGGCTGGCGATCGCAGCCGTGTCGTAGGATACGGCGCATTCGCGATGGTGGGTTCCGATGAGTGACGAGTTCCTGACGGCTCGAGACGAAGCCAGGCTGGTCGAGGTGGCTCGGACCGCTGTGCATGCGGCGGCTCGCGAACTCGACATGCCCGTAGTCGATCGGGCGGCGTTTGACGATGGAGCGAGCTTCGTCACGTTGATGGTCGGCGACGCGTTGCGTGGCTGTCTTGGCAGTCTCGTGCCCACGATGCCGCTGGACGAAGACGTCTCACACAACGCGTACAAAGCTGCGACCGCTGATCCCCGGTTTCCGAAACTCGAAGAGCACGAACTCGACTTGCTCGAAGTCAAAGTCTCGGTGCTCACACCCCTCGAGCCATTCGACGTAGAGAGCATGGACGAACTACTCGCCGAGCTTGGTCGGGGTCAGGGGCTCCTCGTTCGGTCTCGGTTCGGGCGCGCGACCTTTCTTCCGGCCGTCTGGGATAAACTCGATTCCACCGAGCAATTCGTAGAGCATCTCTGGCACAAGGCTGGATTCATACCTCGTTTGTGGCCTCGTGATCTCGAGATCTTCGTCTACGGTACACGCGAATTTTCGAGTCGCGACTACGATTGAATCTCGTCCCAGGTCGATAGAATCTGCTCGATTTCTTCGGACTCGTTCGGCCAATGCGGAGCAAAACGCAGATAGCCATCGGGGCTGGAGATCGCGATCGAGCGATCCTCAAAGAACTCGACGATTTCTGCCACCGAGTGCCCCTGGGGAGGACGCACGGATAAGATCCCAGACCTGGCATCTCTGCGGCGCGTGGTCTCTACGCCTCGCTCGCTGAATCCGTCTTCGAGCTGGTCGAGGTATGCATCGACCGATGCCCAGATCTCATGCACACCGATCGAGGCGAGCTGCTCGACAGATGCAGCGAGCCCTGCGTATCCCAGCGCATTGGTCGCGCCGAATTCAAAGAGGGATGGGTCTGACTTGAGTGGGCGGTCGTAGCGCAGCTCGCCGGGGCCTTCGAAGAGGAATTTCAGAGGCTCTTCGGTGCTCAGCCAGCCGGCAAGTCGGGGCACGAGCGCTTCCCATGTATCCTGCCTGCACCAGAGAAATCCTGCGCCCTCGAGACCCATCATCCATTTATGTCCGCCGCAGGCGACGTAGTGAACGCCCCAACTCGAGAAGTCGAGTGGAACCACACCGCACGCCTGAATGGCGTCGACGAAAGTCTCGGCCCCGATATCGGCGGCCAACTCGCCGATTCTCGCGACGGGCATCCGCCAGCCCGTCTGGAATTGGACCGCGCTCACGGCAACCAGCCGCGTGCGCTCGCTCAAGCTATCGGCTAGATTTTCGCCGCCCGACTCGACGGTCTCCTGGGTCGAGACCCATCGGAGTTCGAGATCATAGGTATGAGCGGCGCGCTGCCAGGGCACGGTATTGGTGGGGAACTCCTGGTCGAAAAGTACGATCTCGTCGCCGGGCTGCCAGTCGATCGCGTTCGCGACGCATACGACGCCCGTCGATGTATTCGTCACCAGGGCAAATTCGTCGGGTGAGGACGCTCCGAGAAACTCGGCGAGCTGACATTTCAGCCTCTCGCGTGCTTCGACCCACGTCATCACAGCCCCGACGCCCCTGGCAGCGTAGTCGTCCAGGCACGCACGTATCGCCTGCTGGACCGGCACGATGGGCGGCGAGACGGCGGCATAATTGAGGTACGTGGCCGGCTCGAGGTGGTAAGTGAGTGCTCGCTTGCTTGTTTCAGTCATCGGAGATCGTCTCCAGCACTAGAATTTATGCGGTTACGCGACGGTTCAGGATTTTTTTGCGAAAGGACTGGAAATTCGTCGGTCAGGTTGTTAGGTTCCGCCCGCTTGGGACGAAATTTTATGAATGAAAAGGCTGAAAAATGAAAAGATTTTCGCGCATTTCGCTGGTTTTCCTTTCGATGTTTGCTCTGACACTGGTCGCATGTGGCGACGATACCCAGGTCGGAGATCCAAATGGTGGTCGTGAGGTCATCGACACGCCTCGGCCGGGGAATAACGAGACCCCTGAGCCGGAACCCGAGGTCGAACCCTACATTCTCGAAGCCGTCTCGGACACCCAGTTCGTGGTGGAAGTTCGTGAAACTCTCGACCTCGAAGTAGCGCTCGTCAAAGAGACGTCTCGCGAGCCGGTGGCCGGCGAGATGGTCGGATTCACCATTCTTCAGGCTCCTGACACCACCGTCGATATCTCGTCGCGTGACGTGGAGACCAATGACGACGGGCGCGCAAGTGTCACGCTCGACACCGGCACACTCGCCGGACAGATCATCGTGCGTGCGACCTATCCCGGCCTCGAGCCGGTCGAATTCTATGTCGAGGTCAGCGACCTCGCGCCCGGCGATATCGAAGTGAGCATCTTCCCGCCGTCGGCAGTGCAGACCTCGCTTTCGCCCTATCGTGTGCGAGCATACCCGGCTGCTGACGTCACGTGCCAGACCTTCCCGCGACGCGCGGACCTCTCGGGCCACGTAAAATCCAATGAGATCTCCGGCACGCTCACGACCCTGACCGACCTGGCGGCCGAGAAAGTTTACACCGTCACCGTTCAGGCGATGGGAACGAGCCAGGCCGCGATTGCCTGGGGATGCATGGATGACGTCGAAGTCATCACTCGCGACACCATCGAAGTTTCGATTCCGCTGAACCTGGTCCCGCTTAACCCGACTGGAACCTATCAGGTCACCGGTTTCTGGGACATCTCCGAAGCCATCTCGGCCTCGGGCGATGCCGGCAACATCATCGTCGGACTCATCGACTTCATGTCGAACCCGGGCGCGTTCGTCTACAACCTCGTCATCACCGAGCTGCAGAGTGCTGTGAGCTTCGACATCATGACCTTCCTCCAGCTCGCCGGAATCCCGACCCTCGTCGAAGACACCATCAACGGATGGCTTTTCCAGAATCAGGACCTCGCTCGCTGGAATGAGATCGCAATCGGTATCCAGACCATGCTCAATCAGCTCGAGGTCGAGAGCGAGCTCGTGATCGACAAGACCGAAGCCGACCTGACCTTCACCGCCCAGGAACACTGGCAGAAGATCGTTCTGAACCTGAGCTGGCAGTGCGACCAGAACTCGGGCCCGAACTGCGGCCGTTATGAGATTCCGGTCGATGCCGACGGCAATCTGCCGGGACTCGGGCACGTCGCCTACGATTGGGAGGGTGCGGTTGTGAACTACGACCAACTCGAGCTCAGCAGCCTCGAAACCGTCTTTGATTACGGCGGACTTCTGGTCACGATCATCAACCAGGTCGTGGTTCCCGAGCTTACTGGCGGCAACGCCAATAGCCTCGGTGGAGCGCTTTCGTACTGGGTCGACTGCCCCGGACTCGCCCAGCAGATCGCAGGGTGCGCGAGTGGAAGCTGCCTCGGTGCCTCGGTTGTGGATGGCGCATGTCAGGCCGCGATGACCACCGTCGCGAATCAGGTGATTCAGCCGCTGCAACAGCAGTCGGTGACCCTCGCCCTCGAATTCGACGGTGAAGGTACGCTCTACGACTCGGCCGCAAATGGCTTTGTCGACCAGATCGTCGACGGCAAGAACGTCGGCACGATGGTCGACACCGGAGCACCGGTGAATGTCGACTGGTCGGCCGAGCTTCTTCACCCTTAGGTCCATGGGATGGCGTCGTCGGGCTCGGCTGCAACGCCCGAGCGCGACGATGCCTGCGTCGTGGCGTCCTCGACGGGGCGCTGCCCCGCCTTCGTCCTGACTCCTTGGCCTCCCCACGCTCGAACGTTGTTCCTTCGCCCGACGCCGCCACCCATGGCCCGGGCGTTTCCTTTGTGGCGCAGAGGTTGATCATCGCGATCGCAGTCGCTACGAATGCTAGCGCAGTGAGACGAGGAGTCGTGATGAAAAGAATTGGAATTGTTGGATGTGGCGGAGTTGGCGGCGTCGCGGCGACCTTGCTCGCCGAGGCTGGCCACGACGTGGTCGCCATCACCAATAACTCGAAGATCACCTCAGCCATACGCGAGGCGGGGCTTCATGCGGCAATCGGTGATGAATTTCGCCGTGTCGACATCGAGGCTCACGATGCCCTGCCGACGGGCTCGGCGTCGCTCGACCTCGCGCTTCTGGCGATTCCTCCGAACGCGATCCGAGACGCAGTCGAGGACACGCTGCCTCACCTGGCAGACGATGGTGTTTTCGTGACGCTCTCCAACGGTCTCGTCGAAGAGCACGCTGCTCCGATCGCCGGCTCTGAGAGAGTTGTCGGCGGCATTGTGAGTTACGGAGCATCGATGCAGGGTCCAGGACGCGTACGACGCACGGCCGAGGGCGGCATCACGCTCGGCCGCCTCGACGGAAAGAACGATGCGGTCGTCAATTCTCTGGCAGATCTGCTCGAACCCGTGGGTGAAATCGTCACGACGGACAATCTGCGAGGGGCTCGCTGGAGCAAACTCGCCATCAATTGTGCGATCTCTTCGTTAGGTACGGTCGGCGGATTGCGTCTCGGCGTGTTGATGCGCCATCGATTCGTTCGCCGGCTCGCGCTCGAAATCATGACCGAGGTCGTGCAGATTGCGCAGGCCGAACGTGTCGAGCTCGAAAAGGTATCGGGAACGCTCGATCTCGAATGGATGGCCATGGACGACGACGAACGTCTGAGAATGGGCTCCGCGTCACTGCTGGCCAAACATACCGTGCTGCTCGCCGTCGGCACCAGATACCGAAAGATGCGCTCCTCGATGCTGGCAGCCATCGAGAGAGGACGTACACCCTCGGTCGACTATCTGAACGGGGAAATCACGTCGCGACGCGAGAAACACGGCATTGAAACACCGATCAACGCTGAGCTCCACCACGCTGTGCACGCGATCGCCAGGGGCGACGAGGTGTCGAGTCTCTCGACGCTTCGGAGCATCTACGACCGCACGAGACCGGTCGTCGAAGAGTTACTCACCGCATGACCGCAGAGATCATCGGCTTCGTCTTTTCGTAGATTACTGCGGTCACCACCTTCTTTGTGCGCGGTCTGCTTACCCGAGAGGTCTTGATGGGAGCTCTGATCCTCGGTCCCCTCTTCGTCTTATCGATTCATCTCGGGTCGAAAATCTTCGGTGGCAGGCTTCAGGGCTTCTACCGATTTGTCGTCCTGGCATTCCTGGCTCTCGTAGCCCTCACGGGTATCGCGCTCTGACGCCCCGGCGCATTTTCTCAGAAAAATTGCACAAAAACCCCGGCTGGCTCCGACCAATGAGTTGAAGATGTCGGGCAGCATGTTCTGCCGGCAAGAAACAACGAATGGAGGAGTCGAGATGAAGAGATTCTGGGAACATGGATTGGAATGGCTCGCTGCTGCACTCATCGTTCTGGCGACGGGGTGCACGTACGTCGAAGAAGGAGAGCACGAGCAAGGAGAGGGTGCCGTGACCTGCGATGCATGGGATTGTCATCATGGCGATGCGCCGGCCGCCTCGTGCGGGGCAGGATGTGCCGTCTGTGACGACGGCACGTGCCTCGATTACGACGAGCCGTGGACTGAATGCTCGGCCGATGCTGACTGCAGCGGCCGCACCGAACTCTGTATTGGCGGAGAGTGCATCGCCTGCGGTGTCTGCGAGAGTCTGGCCGACTGCGCGATTGGCGAGCGTTGCTCAGGCGATGGAAATTGCATCCCGGGTGATCGCTGTCGTGCCGACGACGATTGTTTCGGCACCCAGGTCTGCGCGCCGAATGGCTTTTGCTCAGCGCCTGTCGACGGTGAGCCTGACTCCGAACCCTCGCAACCCGATCCGGGCGATAGCGCTGGTGGCGAATGCATTTTCAACTCGGACTGCGAAGGCGACGCGATTTGCCTCGATGCCACGTGTCTGACCGGATGCGCCGTCGACGCAGACTGCTCGTCGGGCCAGGTTTGCGACCTCGGAGTCTGTCGCGACACCGTGAGCGACGAGCCCGAATGCCTCTACAATGCCGACTGCGCTTCGGGCGTCTGCCAGGACGCCAGATGTATCAGCGCGTGCGCTTCGGATACGGATTGTCCCTCGGGTCAAAGCTGCTCAGAGCACCAAGTCTGTGAGGTGAGCGACGCACCCCAATGCACTCGCAATCTCGATTGTCCCGACCCGCTGGTCTGTCAGGACGCTCAGTGCCGCGAGCCGTGCACATGCGATGACGATTGCGATACCCAGGGCACCGTCTGCGTGGCGGGGGCCTGTGTCGAGATGTAAATCACGCCCCGGGCGGGCAGCGTTGGGCTGCCCGCTTGTGGAAGCCCGACTTTGGGCTATGCTTTCTCTATTCACCGAGGAGAAAAGGTGGCACGAGCTGCCGAAAATGAGTGGGACGATCAGGCCGAAACCATTGCCGCTGCCGCAAAGGGCGACATGGCTGCCTTTCGCGTGATCTACGACCGCCATTTTGATTACGTGACTCGCAATGTGGCGCGGCTGATTGGCGGCTCGGAACTCGAAGATGTCGTGCAAGAAGTCTTCGTGAATATCTATCGCTCGATCGGAACCTACCGCGGGGATTGCGCGTTTCGCACCTGGGTCTACCGGGTGGCACGAAATGTGACGATCGACCACCTGAGGGCCCGTAAGATACAGACGATCGAGCTCGACGCGTGGCGACCACTCAAGGCCGATACCAACGCATGGAAGCAGCTCGAGGCCAGAGATTTGCTCCGGGCTCTCAACGCTGCCCTGCACAACGTGAGCCCCGAGCATCGCGAGGCGTTCTTTCTCTACGAAGTCGAAGGCATGAAATTACGCGAAATCGCCGAATTGACAGGCGACTCGATCAACACGATCGCGGCTCGCGTACGTCGTACACGAGAGCGGCTACAGTCGTTGCTCGACCGCAAAGACAGGGAGGGCGAACGTGGCTGAAAAGACTCCCGAAGAGCTGAAATTTGCAGTCTTCGACTACCTGCGTGGCGACGTCGACCGGCAGACCGAGGCCGAGATCGAAGAACGCATGATCGCGTCTCCCGAGTTTGCGGACTATGTCGAGCGAGTCGATGCATTCGTGAGCAGCGCGCGAGGGGCGGCTGACGAAGAGATCGAAGCACTGGATCGAGAAGCCATCTTTGCCCGGATCGAGGATCGCCTGGCCGATGAGGATCCACCCGGTGTGGTGGTGCATTTCGAGCTCGACGGGCCCGAAGCAGAGGACGGGGTCGAGCCCATCGCTCCGTGGTGGCGCTCGATCGCAGCAGCAGCGGTGCTCGCACTGCTCGCGGGTGCCATCTATCTCATCAATTCTGACGCACCGACGCCGTCGGTCGAACAAGGCGCGCAAGGCCTCGAAATGGTCGTGATCGAGCCGGCTGGATCTGCCGACGAAGACGTCGCAGAGGCCCGGCCACTCGAGCTCGAGCGGCGCGAGACCGAGATCGAAGAAGTCGCTCTCTTCGCCGACTCGGATGCAGATCTGCGTATCACCGGCGAGGGCAGCTCACGCACGATGGAGCTCGAAAAGGGCTCGGTCCTCGTCGAGTTTGTGCCGGGGGATATTCGTGAGCTGACCCTGCGCACGTCGAATTTTGAAGTCCGCGTGTTGGGGACCATCTTTTATGTCGATCGGGAAGAGTCTACCGTCGCGGTGATCGAGGGTCGGGTCGAGGTCGAGGCGTCGTCAGGTCAAACGATGATCCTCTCGAGTGGTGATGAGTGGTCGGCGGCAAAGGGCGTCCAAAAGATGCCCGAAGAACGCAAGACGGCCACGCTCGAATACGTCGATCTCGACAACCATCTCGATGCACTGGCTCGAGCTGAGACCCGACGCGAGCGCCAGCGTAAAGAAGTCGTACCTGCGCCTGTGCCTCGCGAGGCTCCGACCCCGGCCGAAACTCTGTCGAGACGCACGGAAGCGCGTTCGGCCATCGAGAGAGGCGATCATGCAGAGGCGGCACGCATTCTCGAGACCGTTCTGGCGCGACTTCCATCGCGCGACCCGGCGGCGGGTTCGATACGGTTGGACCTCGCGAGGATTTACATCAATTCTCTGAATCGTCCGCAGCGAGCCACCGTGCATCTGCGGCGTTTCATCAAGACGCGACCGAATGATGCGGCGACTCCGTCGGCCCGAAGAGAGCTCTGCCGACTCGCTGATGAACTCGGACGCGAGGAGCCCGAGTGCGTGGACTGAACCTCGTGGCAGCTCTTGTCGTGCTGCTGCCCGCGTCGATCGGCTGGGCCGAACCTCTGGCGATCGTACTCGAGGTCGAGCGCGAATGTGCCACCGCTGATCACGAGACAAAGCTCATCTCAGAGCTTCGCTTTCGCCTGCCCGAAGCGACCGTGATGTTGGGCAATACCGCCCGGATCGAATCTGATTGGCGGATTGGTTGGTCTCGAGCCGATGAAGTTTGCACCATCGACGTTTCGAGGGACGACGGAGCCGAGTCGCAGTCATTGATGATGCCCGATGAGGCTGAGGCGTCGGACATCGAGTTGGCGGCAAGTCAGGTCGCGTGGATCGTCACGATGTATCGCGCCGAGGAGCCGACCGAGCCCGAACTCGAAGAGGCCGAACCGCCCGATACCGCTGCCGAAGAAAAGACCAGAGAGGAGACGGCCGCTGCCGAAGAAAACGCCGAAGACGAGCCTGATGAAAAAAGCGAGACGTCCGACGAAGAAAAGGGCGACGAAGTCAGTGAAGCTCCCACCCCCGACGACGACGAGACGTCTGAGCCCGAGTACACGGTCGTCGGCACCAGCCTCTCTCTATACCCCGGACATCGCCTGCCTCAGACCTCGGCCGAGCGAGTGGTGCCGAGGCTTTCGTACGGGCTTTTTGCCAATCACAACTGGGGTCTCAAAGGCTTTGAGTTTGCGACCATCTACAATCGCGAAATCCGATTCATGCACGGCATGCAGATGGCGATTCTCTACAACCACGTGGGCTTTGAGGTGGCGGGAGTACAGCTCGCGTTTGGCGCCAATATGGTCGATGGAACGACGAGCGGGGCGCAGCTCGCGCTCGGCTACAATACCTCGCGCGAAGCTCTCGAGGGAGTGCAGCTATCGATGGGTTTCAATTCGGCCGGCAAAGTACACGGGGC
>CAYFTY010000004.1:0-24638 GCA_964346045.1 uncultured Bradymonadales bacterium
CCCTCGAAGTGCACGCGCGTGGAGACTTCGTCGGTGATGCGGTCTCCTTCGAAAAAAGCAGCAACAACACTGAGCTGTGGAAGCAACCACTGGGGTTCGCGACCGAACAGGTAGATCCCCGCATAGGTCGGGACGAAGCGGTTGCCCATCGTCGAAGCCAGCCTCAGCCTGACCAGAGCGTCTTCATGAGGAATATCATCGGAAGCGAGGCGTGGAATATGCTCGCGCAAAAACGCGTCGAAATGCTCGAGATCGAGATCGTCGAGCGACGATGACGGAACGGTTTGGAGCTCGTTGGTACTCGATGAAATGCTCATTCGTCTCGCGGCACGAGGATCAGATATTCCCAGGGTTGAATCGTAAGTTGCACTGCGCCTTCGATCACGTTGAATGTGCGCTCTTCGTCGCCGTACACCTCGAGGGTGCGCCCCGACAGTCCGAGTGCCGAAGGAATCGAGACGCTCTCACTCCGTTCGGAGTCACCCTTATTGAGCGCGACAAAGGCAACGTCTTCTTCATTGGTTCGCAGGTAGACGTAAAGGGAGTCGTCCAACCAGATTTCCTGACGAGCCTCGCCGCGCATTGCGGGCAACTCCGCGCGCATCTGACCGAGGCTCTGCACCCTGCGCAGAATCTCGAGTTGGTTCGCGTTGAGCGCCCGCGGCATCATGCGTCGATTATCCGGATCGGGGCCACCAGCAAGCCCGACTTCATCGCCGTAGTAGATCAATGGCACCCCAGGTTGCGTCAGCACGAAGGCGAATGCCATCGAGATGCGATTGATCAGATCGGGCTGGTCGATCTCCGTCGTGGGTCCATTCGCGATCAGATCAGGCGTATTGCCGAAGGGCCCTTGATCGTTTCCGGCCGCTTCGGTCGCGAATCGCGGGATATCGTGGTTTCCGAGAAAGGGAGACATCCAGGGATAGGCGCTGCCGTAGACGCGAGCGCTTTCGGACGCAGCAGCTTCGAGGTCTCGAAACGAGCCGTTTCCAGCAAAGGTACCTCGGATGGCGTAGAAGAGCGGGAAATCGAATTGGCCATGCAGTTCATGGTCACCGACGTAGTTCATGATCAGTCCCCGGTCGCCGGTGAAGGTCTCGCCGACGAGATAGAATTCGGCGCCTCCGCGCGCCTCTACCTCTTCGAGCCGTGATCGGAGCGTCCTCATGATCACATGATTCATATGTTTGGCCGCATCAATGCGCAGACCATCGACATCGAATTTGATCATCAAATCAAAAACATCCTCGATCACGCGCTCGAGCAGGGCGTCATTTTTGTAGTTCAAATCGGGCAAATACGGTGCAAACTGGCAGATAACTGGCTTGCCTTCGGGGCCTTCCCAGGCGCAATTTTCCGTGCCACATACACAGGTCTTCTCGCACCACGAAGGATTTTCAGTGCAGTAATTGTGGTCTTCATGGACGTGGTTGAGCACGACATCGAACATGATTCGCATGCCGCGCTCATGAGCCGCCTCGACGACTCCCGCCAGCGCTTCGTCTCCTCCATAACTGGCTTCGGCCGAAAGTGAATTGGTGGGCCAGTATCCATGATAGCCGGTGTAGAGATTTGGATCGCGGCCATCGAAGGCCGCCTCTGGATTTTCGTAGATGGGCGAAAGCCAGAGAATGTTGGCGCCCATACTCTCGAAGTAGTCCTCTTCGACCGCACCCCGCACACCTTCGAAATCCCCCCCCATGAAAGAAGCGATCTCCGAAAGCTCTGGTGTTGGCTTCTCGGGTTTGACGCCGTCGGAATCCCGGAAACGATCGGTAAACGCCAGGTAAATCACACCGTCCTGCCACTCGAAATCCTCTTCTTCGTACCAGACTGGAGTCCACAGGCCGTCGTTATCCGGGGCATTTCCATCTTCATCCTGAGCAAAGATCCGGATGGAGTATTTGCCCGGCTCCGAGGCCTCGTGGTGAATTTCGAGCGTCTCCGCGTTCGCATCGACCGTATATGACTCTTCGGGCGCGAGCGCGCCCGCGATCTCCACGAGGACCGAGTCGACATCAAGCGAAGCACCGTCGGCGGCGCGAGCGAATTGGTACCGCGCACGCAACACGCCCTCTTCGAACGAAGCCGGTTGCGTGGAGCGCCAGGTCGGCACGCGACAGTCGGGCACTTTCAGTTTCCGACGTTCGACGCCCTCGTACCACTTGGTCTCTACATCGACGGGCGGCGGCACGATTTCGCCGTCTTCAAGGAGATCCCAGGCATAGGTACCAGGGTCGAGAGGCCCGAGACTCAACGAAATCGACTCGCCTTCGGATCGAGCTTCGACCGCCTCGAAGGCATTGAACTCTCCGGCCACAAAAAAGTTCCCCGTGTCGACTCGAGCCTGCAAAATGGTGTCACAGGACCGTTCGATCGAAGTACCCGGACGCTCTTCTGGAGCGGGGTCGGAGTCCGAGCTGCATCCCATGGATGCGGATACGAGAAGAATGAGGAATAATGCGAATTTCATGACAACCTCATGAGCGCTAACGCGGATCACACACTAGCGACAACACCGGAGGGAGGAAAGTCCTACCGACGGTGAAGACAGAGCCTGAATGTGCCGATGCATGGGTTGGAATGTGCGGGAGAGTCATGGCCAGAGTACTCGTGCTCATAAAGGATGAAGAGGAAAAGTCCGCCATGCGCAGACTCTTCGAGGGCCTTGGATCGCGCGTAACCTACGCAGACGCCCAGCCAATGCTGATTTCGGCCATGAAATCCGCGCGATTTGATCTCTTGATTGTCGATGAAGCTCTGCTCGAACGAGAGGCGAGTTCGACATTCAAATCCCTGCAGCCCACGGCGTCCATCTGGTTGATGACCGATGAGTTATCGCCCCCGGCGCTTTCCAGACAGGCAGATTTCCTGCTCCTGAAACCCGTCGACGCGAGAATCATCCCACATGTTCTTTCGAGAGTCGAAGCTCGAGAAGCTGTCAAGCGATAGACGAAGTCTGGAAGACGTTGACCACGACTGGCGCGAAGGCCATAAAGGGACTCCTCTGACGGAGGCCCGATGATACGAATCGAGAAAAACAAAGAAATTACAACCGTCATCATCGATCGACCGGATGTTCGCAACGCAGTCGATCGGCCCACCGCAGATGCCCTTAGTGTCGCATTTCGAGAGTTTGACGCCGACGAGGAAGCACGAGTCGCTGTGCTCTGGGGAGACCATGGGACGTTTTGTGCCGGTGCCGACCTGAAGGCTGTTGCCTCGGGGGAACGTCGAAATCGGACCGAAGCGACTGGCGACGGGCCGATGGGACCAAGTCGCATGACCTTATCCAAACCAGTGATTGCGGCGGTCTCGGGGCATGCGGTGGCCGGCGGGCTCGAGCTCGCGGCGTGGTGCGACCTGCGGGTGGTCGAGGAAGACGCCGTAATGGGCGTGTTCTGTCGACGATGGGGCGTGCCTCTGATTGACGGCGGGTGCGTTCGCCTGCCCAGACTCATCGGCCTGAGCCATGCCCTCGATCTGATCCTGACCGGGCGTCCGATCGATGCAGCTGAAGCCCACCGCATCGGGCTGGCCAATCGAATCGTGCCCACCGGCAAAGCCCGCGAAGCCGCTGAAGAGCTGGCATCCGAAATGGCCCGTTTTCCGCAGGCCTGCATGCGCGCCGACAGGCTTTCAGCCATCGAAACATCCATGATGGATGACATCGCAGAGGCCATGCGGGTGGAATTCGAGCGCGGCGAGAAGGTTCTTCAAAGTGAGGCACTGAGTGGGGCGCGACGTTTCGCAGATGGTGCTGGTCGACACGGATCTTTTGACGACCTGGAGTAACCATGAAGGTAAGACTCGCATTGACGATCGGGGACGCATGCGGAATCGGTCCCGAGGTCATCCTTCGGTCGCTCGAAGGACAGGACGATACCGAATTCCTACTCTTTGGAGCTCGGTCAATCTTCGAAGAGCACCGTGCTCATCTGCACTTGCCCGAGCCCGGAGCGAACGTAGAGTTCGTCGATGTCCTGCCCGACGAAGATTTCGATGGGCTCGCCTTTGGCGAAATGCACGAGCAGGCCGCGCGACTTCAGCTCGAGTCGTTGCGGGCTGCGCTGAAGGCCGCCGAGTCAGGGCAAGTAGACGCGATCGTGACTGCGCCCTGGACCAAGGCGCTCTTTCGTACCATCGAGTTTCCCGAGGTTGGCCATACAGAGATCCTCTCTGAGCATTTTGAGGCGCCTGACCACGTCATGATGCTCGCCGGACCGCGGCTTCGGGTATCCCTCGTGACCACGCACATCGCGATTTCCGAGGTATCAAAACAACTGAGTACCGAGCGAATCGTCGAAAAGACCGCAACGACAGTTCGGGAGCTGGCGTCGAAATTCGGGATCGAGACACCCCGCATCGCAGTGCTTGCGCTCAATCCGCATGCCGGAGAGCACGGAGCGATGGGATTCGAGGAACAGGAACTGATCGAGCCAGCGGTGGCCCATCTCCAGAGAGAGTTCGAGGGCATTGCCGAGATCAGTGGTCCGCACCCATCCGACACCCTCTTTGCAAAATTCCGAGACGGCGCGACTCCTTACGACGCTGTGATGTGCATGTATCACGATCAGGGATTGATTCCGCTGAAGTTGATGCACTTTGGAACGAGCGCCAATATCACGCTTGGACTGCCGATCATTCGGACGTCGCCCGACCATGGAAGTGCTTATGATATCGCAGGGCACGGGGTCGCGCGTCCGGATTCGATGAGATACGCAATCGACGTAGCAAGAGAGCTCGTGAAGTCGGCATCCTGACTTGCGATGCGTGCCCTCGAGCGGTAGAAGTCATGGTATGAAGCCGTATTTGACCATAGTCCTGGTCGGGCTCGCGACATTGTTGATCGGTTGTCCACCCGAAAGGCCCGAGATCTCAAACACCTCAGTCGAACCCGACGAAGTCAGCGCGGGTGGGGTTGAGCCTGTCGCGGTCATCAACGGTGACGTCCTGACAAAGGCCGAATTCGAGCGGCGGATCAACTCCCTTTCGCCTGTGGCCCGTTCGCGATTTGCGTCCTCAGACGCTCGCAAACAATTCTTAGAGTCGCAGATTCAATTCGAGATCCTTGCGGATATCGCCGAAGAGCGCGGCTACGGTCGACGCCCCTCGGTGATTCACGCCATGAAAGAAACGATGGTCCGTCAGATGCTCGCCGAACAAATCCGGTCGCGACTGACACCGGCCGATATTACCGACGAAGAGATTCAGCGCTATTATCGTGAGAATCGATACGATTTCATTCGTCCCGAAGAACGGCGCGTTGCTGCTGTGATTTCCGACCGCGAAACTGTATCGCGTCAGATTTACGGGCAACTCGAAAATGCCCTGAGCAAGTTGCATGGTGAAGCTCGAATCAACCCGCTTCGGCTTGCGGCAGAGCGTCATGGTATCGATCCACAAATTTCGCAAGATGGCGGCGACCTGGGCTGGATTTCCGACCCTGAGCATCCTGCAAATCAGAACAGCGGCCGGAATAAGGTGATGGCCCAGACCGTGTTCGAATTCAAAGCAGTCGGAGATTTCTCGGAGCCCATCCGGATCGAAGACAACTGGTATATCGTCATGCTCATCGATCGGCGTCCCTCCAATGCAAAAACTCTCGAGGAAGTCGAAAACAAACTACGTGATAAGCTATACGAACTCCGACGACGCGAGATACGCGAGGAGCTGCTCAAAAAATATGTCGATGGCGCACGGGTCGAAATCAACGAGTCCGTGGTCGAGACGATTGACAAACCAGACCCCGCTGCTCACGACACGATTCCGACATTTTTCGAACTCGACGCTCCCGTTCGCGATCTAAAACCAAGAGGCGAAAAGTAAATATCTAAAGCACTTACGAAACCGCCTGGCACCCAAAACCGGTTTTCCACCGAACATTCATAAAACTCATTATTTCAGACACTTAGCGAATCGCCTGGCACCGGAAGCCAATCAACCAATGATCAAAAAACCCATACATTTCATTAGCTTGCTTATTTGCCTGGCACTCCTCGCTCCACAGTATGCGTCCGCCGAAATCATCGACCGTATCGTGGCAAGGGTAAACAACGACATCGTAACCCTGCACGATGTCGAGCAGGCGGCGATTCCTTTTCTGCTTCAAAGCGGTCGGAATCCTGCAGTTCTTCAGAACCCCAGCCAGCGCGATCGCATTCTGGAGGAGGCGCTCGAGGAATTGGTCGATCGCAAACTGATCGTGCAGGAGGCAAAGAAGATTGATTACACGATCAGTGATGACGAACTCGAACAATGGCTGAACTACACACGCCAGCAGCAGAATTTGTCGGAGGAGCAATTCGCACAGGTGATTGAGCAGTATGGGATGTCCTACAAGGATTACCGAGAGATGGTTCGACAGAACCTTCTAAAGGTGAGGATGATCAAGATTAAAGTGGGTTCGCAGGTCACCATCACGGAAGACGATATCAACGCACGATATCGCGAAAAGTACGGGGATGGGCCGACGAAGACGCGCTTTATCACCGTACGGCACGTGCTTCTCCGACCGAAAGACGAAAGTGATGCGGCGGGCCGACAAGCGGCCGATCGACTACGCCAGCTTCGAAAAGAGATCATGGCCGGAAAGAGTTTTGAAGAGGCCGCTCGAGAAACAAGCGAAGGACCATCGGCAGACAAAGGTGGTCTGATCGGCACGTTCAAACGGGGTGACCTGGACCCGAGCTTTGAATCTGCAGCCTTCGCACTCGAAGTCGGCGAAGTCTCGAAGGTCGTCCAGACCAAATTTGGATATCACCTGATCAAGGTTGAGGAGCAGGAGTTGCGAGAAGCTCCGGACACCGGTGACCGACGTGAGGCGATCCGCAATGAAATCCAACAGGAAGAGATGAATCGCCTGCTCAAGCAGTATATTTCGGAGCTACGGTCGAAAGCCTTCGTCGAAATTAAATACTGATGGAAAATCTCCAACTCCTTCAGGGGCCCGATGCAACGCGTTTTCTCGAAGAGCGCGACCTCGAGGTCTATCCGTATGTCCTCAACAAACCGGGACTCTATCTGATCCTCGGGATAGCCGGCGTTCTCTATCTCTTCTCGGCCTGGGTATGGTTTGGCAACCATGCGACGACCCTGGTCTGGCAGATCGGGCTGGTCGCCGCACTGGTGGTCGCCACGATCTTCAGCATCATGGTCACCTACTACAACCATGTCGGCGCGAACCGACTCGTCGCACTGGGGAAAGAAGTCTTGGTCGTCGGTGAGCGCGAGAAATTCTGGGCAATCGACTGGGATCTGCTCGACCTCGAAAAGCTCGGATTGAAATCCATGGAGCTCAATCGAGGTTCGGGCAGCCTGGAGATCCGGGTTGGAGGACAGCATATCAGGCTGCTTCTTTACAGTCCGTTTGCGCTCCTCGCCGATCCTCAGGACTTCATGTTCAAACTGCTTTCGAGGTTCCAGGACGCCGACATCCCAGAAGAAGAGTAGGTGCTTCAGACGTCGAGGTTGCGCACGTCAAGAGCGTTGTCTTCGATGAACTCACGCCGCGGCTCGACCTGATCTCCCATCAACACCGTGAAGATCTCATCAGCCTCGACGGCATCTTCGACCTGAACCTGCAGGAAGAGACGTTGGTCAGGGTCCATGGTGGTGTCCCAGAGTTGGTCTGGATTCATCTCACCAAGGCCCTTGTAGCGTTGAACGCTCTGCCCCTTCTGCCCGACGTCGAGCACCGCGTCTAGAAGCGCGTCTGGCTCGTGATAGGATTCGGGTTCTTCTTCGCCGGCGTCCACGGTCACCGGAAGGCCGAGCGCCGAAACTTCGCCCCAGATACGAACGAGTTCTTTGAAATCATGCAGATGGAGCTGTGACCGGTCGATGCGGGTCGTGATCGAGCTTCCTGATACGCGAGTACTCCAGACGGCATCGTAGAGCTCCTCCACGTCTTCATTAGGGCGAATCTCAGGAGCTTCCCATTTCGTCGTGGTATAGCGTTCCCTGAGGCGCTCGAGAACCTCATTCATTTTGGCGTTGAGTCCTTCCTCATCCTGGAGGTCATCAATGTCGACGCCGACGTGCAAGACTTCGCGCAGAATGCGAGCGTCGTTGCGACGTTCGAGTCGGTCGAGCGAACTCTGGAACCCAAGCAGCGTTTTGATCAGCTCTCGTAGTTCGTCGCCCGAGACCTCTCTTCCCTCGCTACCACGGAGCGTCACGCTATCGATGGCGCGGTCGATGAGATACGAGTTCAGCGCGCGCTCGTCCTTCAGATAAGTGACGCGACGACCCTTCTTGACTCCAAAGAGCGGGGGCTGCGCGATGTAGAGATATCCACGCTCGATGATCTCGGGCATCTGTCGATAAAAGAAGGTGAGTAGCAGCGTGCGAATATGACTGCCGTCGACGTCGGCGTCTGTCATCAGAACGATCTTGTGGTAGCGCAGTTTTTCGATGTTGAAGTGCTCGGCTCCGATCCCGCAACCCAGCGCGGATATCATCGTAGCGATCGAGTCGGACGAGAGCATTCGATCAAAACGCGCACGCTCGACATTCAGAATCTTACCGCGAAGAGGCAGGATGGCCTGGAAGCGACGGTCACGCCCCTGCTTGGCGGAGCCACCGGCCGAATCACCCTCGACGATGAAGAGTTCACTTTCCATCGGGTCACGCGACTGACAGTCACTCAACTTACCGGGAAGACTCGAGATGGTAAGTGCAGATTTGCGTGCGATCTCACGGGCTTTACGAGCTGCTTCGCGAGCGCGCGAGGCCTGGACAGCCTTCTCGAGAATGATCTTCGCAAGCGAAGGATTCTCTTCGAGGAAATATCCGAGATGTTCATTTACGACCGACTCGACGACCCCTTTGATCTCGTTGGAAACCAATTTGTCTTTGGTCTGACTCGAAAATTTGGGATCCGGCATTTTGACGCTCAATACGGCAGCCAGCCCTTCGCGCACGTCATCGCCGTTGAGCGTATCTTTGATGATACCTGCCGAAATCCCGTACGAATTGATCGTGCGGGTCAGCGCGCCTTTCAGGCCGGAGAGGTGACTTCCTCCGTCGCGATTTCGGATGTTGTTCGTGTAGCAGAAGATGTTCTCGTTATAAGAGTCATTCCATTGCATGCTCAGCTCGACCGTAAAGCCATCTTCTTCGACTTCTTTGAAGATGTAGACCGGCTCTTCGTGCAAGGGCTGTTTATTCTTGTTCAGCGCCTGCACGAACGAATTGATCCCACCTTCGAAACTGAAGTCATGCTCTCGGTCTTCGCGCTCGTCCGTAATGACGATGTTTACACCGGCATTCAGGTACGAAAGCTCACGCAGACGCTGTGAGAGCGTATCGAACGAGAATTTCGTAACATTGAAAATTTCAGGATCAGGCTTGAAGGTGATCTTCGTGCCGGTCGTCTTGGCCTTTCCAATTGCCTTGAGATCTTCGACGGGCACGCCCTGTTCATAGCGCTGAAACCAGACCTGTCCGTCGCGCCGGATTTCGAGTTCCAGCCACTGCGAAAGGAAGTTCACCACGGAAATACCGACACCGTGAAGTCCTCCCGAGACTTTGTAGCTGTTCTGGTCGAACTTGCCGCCAGCATGGAGCACCGTCATGATGACTTCCGCGGCGCTCTTGCCTGCTTTCTTATGCATATCGACCGGGATTCCCCGACCGTTGTCTTCGACCGTCACCGATCCATCTGAGTGAATCCTTACGGTTACGCGGTCCGCGTGTTTCACCAACGCTTCGTCGACGGAATTGTCGACCGCCTCGTAGACCATGTGGTGCAAGCCCGAACCATCGTCGGTATCGCCGATATACATCCCAGGGCGCTTCCGAACGGCCTCGAGGCCCTCCAACATCTGAATACTATCCGCATTGTAATCAGCACCGCCAAGTGCCGCTGCAACAGCATCTTGAGCATCCGTGGTCAGGTCTTCAGTCATTTCTCAATCCGTAATCATTCAGGTCATCGGACCGCCCTGATTTCAAGACGATCCCTGCACTAACGAAAGGTCGCAAAACCCTATCACAACAGGCCCGAAGTGTGGAGTCGAATCACAGATTCACCGAGTGCCACCCGGTCCGATAAGCGTCTGAAATCACTTACTTTATTAAAATCAGGCGATAATTCTCCGATTTTTTTCGCAACGAAAACAAATTTCGGCCGAAAACCTTTATGTACGACAACGTAGGAGACCCCATGTCACGAAATATAAGAATTCAGGATCCAGACCTCATCTTTCATGTCACGAATCGAACGATCGAACGGATGTACCTCCTGGTGCCAGACGATGTTCTGAACGCTATCGCCATGAAATGGCTGAGAAGAGCAGTGCGAATCTACGGCATCCAGCTCCACGCAGCCGTAATCATGTGCAACCACTTTCATTTGATACTAAGCGCCCCGAACATGAATCTCGGGCAATTCATGTGTTATTTCACGACGAACCTGTCGAAGGACGTCAATAAACTCCGAGAGCGAGAGAATACGGTCGTCTT
This sequence comes from uncultured Bradymonadales bacterium, assembly GCA_964346045.1. Lineage (GTDB taxonomy): Bacteria > Myxococcota_A > Bradymonadia > Bradymonadales > Bradymonadaceae > CAYFTY01. The sequence continues at coordinate 10,471 of CAYFTY010000004.1, forward strand.
TCCCAAACGATATTCGGCAGAGCCCATTCTCGACATCGAATCGCTCTCGAGGATGTTGAGTTACGTACTCGCCAATCCGGTTGCGGCACACATGGTAGAGACGCCGGGGGAACACCCAGGGTACACATCCTGGCACCAGTCCGTGGGTCAACCGCTTCCAAAGCGCCAGACCGAGGCTCCGCCAGAGATCACGCCGCCTCCCCACTGGAGTCATCTGGACGACGACGAACTAGCCCGAGAATGGGAGAAGTTGCTGAGACCGCGAATCGCCCACCTTACGAAGATTCGGACAGGGCATGTACTTGGCGCGGAACGAGTTCGGAAGTTGGATTGGCGAACGACCCCGCGCGACAAAGAAGAGATTCGAGCCAGACCTAGATGTCACGGCAGATCTCGCGAAGCACGGCAGCTATATCGTAGTTTTCAAAAGCAAATGACCGCCGAGTATCAGCGAGCAGCCGAGGACTGGCGGGGGGGTCTGGAGGCGACGTTTCCGTTTGGAACACGTCCGCCGGGCTGGTCTCGATGTGATGACCGCGCACCTCGAAAACTGCCCGAGCAGTTTCGCTTCCACCGAAGAGGTGCTCCGCCGCCACACGACGCCGCGGCATAGCGAAGAACAGTAGCACTGAGAAGACAGGGCGGGGAAATGTGTGCTTTTTGCACTCGACGCACTCGTACGCGCGAAGTCTGAAACGTCTCGAACCTTGGCCGTGATTTTCTCGTCCGATGGTGAGATGCATTTTTTCGGCAAATATCCGCCGATGAAAATATTCGAATTTCTCTTTGGACCAGATACCAAGAAGGACTTTTTTCTCGTAAACAGAGACACTTATACGATCGGGTGGCACCCAAAGGTGTTAGGAGTAATTGAGGGTTCTGGCGGCCCATTGGGCAAGCTCGTGCCTGTGAATTTTTGCATTGTGTCGACGGTCGACGGGGAAGCCGGGGTGAAAGAGAAATGTCTCGATTCGTCGGGTAAAGGGTGCGCGGTCTGCGAGTATGGGAAGCTCCTCATGGAAGTAATCGTCTTCCTCGAGTGTGCCTTCGTAGCCGGGCGCTGCCTGGATGATGATCACCGGCAACTGTTTCCCGGGTTCACCTAGGCCAACGAGGGCGGCTCGGCCGATCTTATTGTGGAGTTCGAACACGCCCTCGCACGGTATGGTGAAGAGCGTATCATATTCGGTGATTACGCGGTGCGATTTCCGTCCGCAGTACCAGAGTCGTCCCTGATCATCGAGGTATCCGACGTCGCCCATTCGGTGCCAGACGTTTTCGCCATCGACGATTTTGGAGAGGCGATTGTGTTCGGGTTTGTGATCGTAAGCCTTTGTGACCTGCGGGCCGTAGACGCAGACTTCGCCAATCTGGCCCTCCTCGAGGATCTCGACATCCGACCACGACTCGATGGGGTCATCGGTGATGGCGATAATCTCCAGGTTGATGCTCGGGATCGGCTTCCCCACGCAGATTCCCTTTCCGTCTCTGGCCGCCTCGCCAGTCTCGGCAAGCACAGATTCGCTCGATATCGAGGAGATGGGAAGCGCCTCAGTCGCGCCGTAGGGAGTGTGAATCTGCCCGTTGACCAAAATCTTTTTATACGCCTTGACGAGGTCCGGATTGATCGGGGCTCCAAAGGTTAGAAGCCGAGTGATGGATGACAATTTGATCGAGTTTTTGGTGCAGTATCGTTCGACCGCATGCCAGATGGCCGGCGAACCGAAAGCCATATCGGCCCCATGATCGCAAATCGCTTCGACGATGAGCTCCGGGTTCGCAGTCGCAGGCTGGCTGGGGTCCATATCCGGGATCACACAGGTCATACCCATCGCTGTCGAAAAGAGCGCAAAGAGCGGAAACCCTGGCACTGCCACTTCTCCCGCCTCAATCTTGTACATCTGGCGAATGTCACGAACCTGAGCGTCGAAAATCGCGTGGGTGTACTGAACTCCTTTGGCAGGACCCGTGCTCCCCGAGGTAAATAGAATCGCAGCGAGATCATCCCGGTGCGTCCTGATGGGCTTGAAGGGCCCGTCATCGTAGCGAGCGATATCCGCGAGAACGTGCGCAGACGCATAGAACGCCGGTCGTGTCGCGACGGCCTTATTGACCGTCCGAAATGCGCGCCCAAAGAAGAGCTTGGCCAGAAACGCCCGCGGGATGCCAATCATGGCCGTTGGCTTCGCATCCTCGATGCATTTCAGGAAGCCTTTTCGTCCCATGCCCGGGTCAATCAGAATGGGGACAGCACCGATCTTAAAGAGGGCGAACGTCAGCGCGATGAGCTCGAGGCCCTGTCGAACCATGAGCAATGTGCGTTCACCACGTTCGAACCCGATTTCTGTTAGACCGTGAGCATATGCATCCGAGAGCCGATTGAGCTGTGCAAACGTAAGATGACTGTAACAGCGTTTGCCAAGCTCGTCGTAACCTTCGGGACTCACAATTGCTGCCTGGTGAGGAATGTAGGCAGCTCTCGACGGCAGATACGAGGCGATGTTGAATTTCTTCCCGCCCATCGCAATCCAGGGCTGCATATGGTCGCCCTGTTCGGGAAACTCCGAGTAGGTGAGCTTCGTAATATCCAGTCGTGTCATTTCAAAATCACTTCGACCCGCGGCCCGGCCTCGAGCGTTACGGGTCCGTCAGCGGTGTGCATGTCCCCATCGATGGTATACACGATCGGCTCGTCAGACGTGAAAGTGACGCAGGATGTCACCCGACTGCGAGCCTTGTTTTCATCGAGTGGAAGTCCGAGGCGAATGCGAGGGAGTTCAACCGCGAGAGCAGCTGCGCTCGTCGTAAATGCCAGGAGGTGGAACGCTCCGGCCGACTCCTCACAGCGAATAAAGGGCCGGAAGCCGAGACCAATTTGATCGATTGTCGATGCCAGAACCGTCGTGTAATCGCGTTCCTCCCAGACATCGTCGTCAAACTCGAGTCGAGCCCGAAACGGTTTGACGATCTCACGTGCCAGGCGACCACCAAATGGGATACCCCCTACGGTCTTCGCCAGAAGCACTGCGGCCACCGAAGGTGAAGGCTTTCCCGTACCGTAGTAGGCTTTGAGAAAATTCGAAACGATTCCATTTCCAAAAATGAAGCCGTAGTTCACCCCGTTCTCGTCCGAGATCTTGAGCATATCCCGCTCCGTCGTCTCGTAGGGGATCCCCGTGTAGTATTTTTCGACCAGATTCGCGAGAAGGCGAGACGGTGTACCTTTAATGCCCACGCCGTTGGAGATCGTATTCATCGTCCCGCCCCGCAAAAACGTGATTTTGGGGAGCGGCTCGTCGCCGTAGACGTCGATGAAAGTCGAAAGCGTCACATGATTCGTACCGTCTCCACCATTGAGTGCGAGAACCTCGATATTCCGCTCTTTGAATTGGCGAGCCACGGCTTTGACATCTTCGATTCGATTGGTCAACTCATAGGTATCATCGTCGCCCAGGACGTAGGCGAGTCGACGCATCTGCTCGGGAAATCGCCGATTTCTGCGGCTGTGTGGGTTGGTGATGATGCCGATGCCTGCCACGGCGTGCTCCGGGCCCTTGGGACATCGCGACGCTACAACCAGCCTGCTCGATTGCGCAAGCCTACTCGAAGGCTTAGTCAGCCTGATTTCGGACGGGAACACAGCCGCACTGACGACATCCGTCATCTGTGGTCTCGCAGATGTAGACCGTCTCGTCGTCACAGAAGTTGACAGGCTCGTAGTCCTTGCACTTGCCTGACTTGTCGCGTACACCGCATCCAACGCCGAGAACCAGCATCATAAAGGCGACCGCGAGTAGGCGTGCGATGGACGAGATACAGAAACGAAGGGTCACGATTTTTTCGGCGGGTGTGGTCATCGGAACTCTCGTCTCGATTGTTCTCTTCCAACTCTGGCAGGATATCGACGAGCCGATGCTCGAGGAACGAGTCGATATCGTGGTTGCCGCATGTTCGTTGGAAGCCGGACAGGCTCTCGAAGCGTCTTGCGCACGCGTACGAGAGGGTGTCCCGAGCCGCTACGTTCCCCCGCAGACCCTGCTCGCGAAGGACCTCGACTGGCATCTCGGAAAAGAAATCTCCGTGGATATCGCCGAGGGCAATGCTATCCGAATCGTCGATTTTACCGACGCCCGACGTTGATCAATCCAGCGGCTTAGGTCCGATCTCTTCGAGATCGTTGGTGTGATCTTCGTCATCTCGCTTACGGTCGTCGCTCCCACCATCTTCGGGGAAGGTCTCGCCGACGACTTTGCGATAGGCCCATCGAGAACCCATCGAAGCTCCCATGCCGGCCACGAGCGCTGCGGGACCCATCGTTCCGGTCAGCATGTAGGCCGCGATGGTTCCGGCTGTCCCCGAAGAAGAGGTGATGAACCCGCAGCCAGTCTCGGCAGCGATGTGCTTGGCCGCGCCGGCTCCATCGAGCTTGCCGTCACGCACGCCCTTGAAGGCTCGCACAGCCCCCATGCCGCCATCCACGACGGCACCGGCGACTCCGGCACGCCCGCAGAGGAGGGCGATCTCTTTTGCAGGGCCGTTTTGAACGGCGACCCTGGCGACGTCGATCGCTTTCTTATTCTGTGCAGCCGACTTCAATGTCTGGGCGCCTCGCGAGGCACTTTCGGCTGTCTTGAAGACTTCGTTGATGAATTTAAAACCGATGCTCATAGGCTGACTCACGTTGTTGACGTGTTTGGATGCGCGCGCATACGCTGCGGTCTCTATGTGAACAGATGATACACGGATCTGATTCCACATCTAAGTGATTCTCTGCAGAGGGCTCAGAATCGATGTTTCTGCTTCGAGAGGTTCGGCCAAGCGATCTGGATGACCTGGAAGAGTTAGCCTCGCGCCTGAACACCCTCAACTTGCCGGCGGATCGGAAACGTTTGAAGAAGCTGATTCGGTACAGCCGAAGCAGTTTCAGCGGTAAGATCGACGATCCGACTCAACGCGAATACATCTTCGTATTGCGCGATCTCGATGCCGACCGCGCGATCGGAACGTGCATGATCATTGCTCAGCACGGGACCTTCGAGCGACCTTCGGTCTACTTTCAGGTGCGTGACGTTCAGAAATACTCAGCGACGATCGGCCGACATTTTCTGCATCAAACCCTGCAGTTGAACTTCGACTTCAATGGCCCCACAGAAATCGGAGGGCTGATCCTGCACCCTGATTATCGCGGTCATCCCCTAAAATTGGGTAAGATGCTGGCATTCTCGCGATTTCTTTACATCGGCATGCGCCGCGATCTCTTTCAGGAAGAAATTGTCGCCGAGCTCTTGCCGCCGCTCAACGAGGACGGAACAAGCGACCTGTGGGAGTGTCTTGGGCGCCACTTCACGGGGCTCGACTACATGGAAGCCGATCGGATGAGCCGCGAGAATATCGAGTTCGTCCGTTCGCTCTTTCCTTTCGAACCCATCTACACAGCGCTCCTGCCTGATCAAGTTCGTGAAAAGATTGGCGCAGTCGGCCTGCCGACCAAACCGGTCGAAAGCATGTTGAAATCCATCGGCTTCCGCTACGACCGAAGCATCGACCCGTTCGACGGCGGACCCACGTTTCGTTGTGAAACGCAAAACTGCGAACTCATCCGGCGCACTGTATGGGAGACCTTCGCCGGTGTACTCGAACGAGACGCCGATCACGACGGCATTGCGATGGTTGGGTTCGAATATGATTCGCACCTGGTTCGCTTCCGCGCGACCGTCGGTCAATACAAACGCACCGAGCACGGCATCAAGTTTTTCTCCAAGGGCATCTCAAGGTTGCGGTGCGAGATCGGTGATACGTTTGGTTTCATGCCGCTGACCGGACCGGGCCTTCAACGACTCTAACCCATCAATTACAACCGCTTACGATATCGGGTGGCACCCGTTCAAAGATTGAAAGCGGCCTTCTTGGTCTTCCACTCCTGGGCACCCGTATACCGCGGGGGATTGTCGAGTCCTTTGATGCGCTGGCGTATCTTCGCGGCCCGATCGGCTGGATCCGGGTGGGTGGAGAGGAACTCGGGCGGTTGCGGTCCGCCGCTAATTTTTTCGAAGAATGACGCCATGCCCTGGGGATTATAGCCGGCCCAAACCACATAATTGAGTCCGTGGTAGTCAGCGTCTCTCTCTGCTTCTCGGCTATGCTTCAGCATAAAGCCCTGGGCACCGACATTCGCTACGAGCTGCGCCAGGGTTCCAGCATTCTTGCCAAGCGCCATCGAGGCGACCATGTCGAGGCCGTACATCGCGACGAGTTGCTGGGCGACATGCCTCTTGGTGACGTGAGCGACCTCATGGCCAAGTACTCCGACTATCTCGGCCTCTGAATCAGCAGCCTTTAGTAAACCGGTATACATGTAGATATGCCCGCCTGGAATGGCGAAAGCATTGACCGTTTTTGGATCGTCGACGACCGTGAATTTGAAGTCGATGCCTTTCGGCACCTGCCCGCGCGACTTGGCCTCACGGACGACTTTCATGCCGAGCGTATTGATGTAGGACTGAAGCTCCTGGTTCTGAGAAAACTTGAGTTCATCGGCGATCTGAGGCTCCATCTGGCGACCGAGCTTATTCTCATCTGCGACCGGAACCAGCACGTCAGCAGCGCCGCGTGAGACCTGGGTGCCGGCACAACTGGCCGTAAACGCCGGTGAAAAAACGGTGAGTACCACAATCAACAAATATCGAATCTGCATAAAGACCTCATTTCAGGAGGGCGCTCACAACGATCAGTGAAATCTCTCGGACCCGGATCAGCCCCTCATAGAAAAGCCTCGACGCGTGGCGCCGAGGCTCAAGACGTCTGAATCGATGCTGTCAGCTGTAATTTACAACTTTCCAGCCTTTCGCAGCGTCGCGGTCACGCGCGACAGAACGCCACTCATTCTCGAGCTTTGGATAGTGCTCGATGAAACTGCCTTCTGCGACTTCAGGATGGAGGATGATCTTGGCAGATAGCCCCCGCCCCTTTGCCTGCACGGTAATGATCCCTACGCCGCGTTGCTTGCACTGCTCTCTCATAACCTCGCCAAATTCGTCTTCGCCATCTCGGAATGCATCGAGAGGAAGAGCAACCCAGCGCTGATTGGCGATCATGTCCTGAGCAGCGTGCATGCCTTTGTCGAGATCGAAGAGACAATCTTCATACGACGGCTCGAACCGTACGGCGTGGAGACCGCCCAGTTCTTTTTCCACGTAAATAAAGTGAGCGTCGCGTTCACTTGTAGGCTCATGAGCCACTCCATACGTCGTTTCGAACTCGCGCTCAAAAAGTCGTTCGATGGGTTCGAGCATGTCGTCGCGTTTCAAATCCAACTCGGTCAAACTGGGCTCCTCGGTAAGATCACTTTTGGTGCGGATGAAGATATACACGGGGGCACAATAATCAAGTCGACCCATCAGTGCAGGGACGATCGACCGTGCCACCCTATCTCGCAAAACGTTGGAATATTGAAGAAAAGAGCATCGCCGAGGTTTATGAGGACAAAATTCAAAAGCGTCCGTCAGCCGATCGGCGGCTCATTGGTTTTGTTGGACACAAAAGACATGCATCGGGTGCCACCCGATTCTCTAAGCGATTGAAATTCATTAATTTCGAGTCAGGCACACCGAACAGAAGAGTATCTTTGCTCGAGTGCCACCCGATTCGCTAATGGGTTGAAATCATGTAGAAACCAGAGAACGGCCAATTTTGGGCACGATGTTCTTCGAGTGCCACCCGCTCGGCTAAGCCTCTGAAAAACAGAAATTACGGAGACCGCGCGCATGAATCGGAAGAGAATATTGATGGTCGGAGGCCTCGCGGCAGTCGCGCTGGCGGGGTTCGTGTTGGATCTCCTCTACGATGCAGGCTCGTTCCGCACGATTGAGCCGGTGGGCGCCCATGAGAGGGTGATCGAGGGGTTTTCAGGTGGCACCGAAGACTTCGTTCTACGTGCGAACGGGACGGAGTTGTTTGTCTCGTCGCCGAACTTTCTCGATCCAAACACGGTGGGCGCGATCTATCGGGTTGATGTCGCGACGGGAGAAATCGTCGATGTCACGCCGCCTTTGTTCAAAAAGCCAGGGGCGCTGCAGCCGCATGGAGTCGATCTCTGGTGGTCACCTGAGGGCGAGCGTCTTTTTGTGGTGAATCATCCCGGGGGCTCGGCGATATCAGGGGTCGAGACGCAAGGGACACCGAGGCATACGGTCGAGATCTTCGATGTGACGCCCGAAGGCACACTGAACCATCTGGAAACGATCGAAGACGAGGCCATGCATTCACCCAATGACGTGGCGGCAGTCGGGCTGAGAAGCTTCTATGTGACGAATGATCATGGCTATCCCACCGGTATCATGCGCACGGTGGAAGACTATCTTCGCCTGGCCGCAGGGAACGTTTTGTACGTCGATGAAAAAGGGATTCGAGAGGTCTACGCCGGGACGCAATATGCCAACGGGATCCAGAATGACCCTCGTTCGAATCGCATCTATCTCGCCGAGTCGACGCGCAAGACGGTGACATGGCTCGAGCGCGACCCGCAGACGGGAGATCTGAGCTTCGTGGACCAGCACGAGGTCGACACTGCCGTAGATAATCTCGATGTCGATGACGAGGGAAGGATCTGGCTCGCAGGACATCCCAAGATGTTCGAATTCCTCGCCCACGCCAAAGACCCAGAGAACGTGAGGGCTCCTTCGCACGTCATCGTGCTGGAGCCCTCGAAATCTGGCTGGTCCGAGAAGACCATCTATCTGTCGAAAGGAAATCCGCTCTCGAGTTCGGCGACGGCGGTCGTCGTCGAGGACGTGATCGTCGTAGGCTCGGTCTTCGACCCACGTCTCGCGGTCCTTGACGCTCCCTGATCAGGCGCGCTTTTCAGCGATGAGGTCGACGGCTTTTTCTAGCGTCATTTCGTCGGGCTTGACACCTTTGGGCAATGACGCATTCGTCTTCCCTGCTTTGACATAGGGGCCGTAACGACCGTCGAGCACGTTGATCGCCTCGCCCGTCTCGGGATGCTCCCCGAGTTCTTTGAGGACCTTCTGGCTGCGGCGGCGACCTTTGGGCTGCTTGAGCAACTCGAGTGCCTCTTCGATTGAGATCGAGAATACATCCTTATCATCGGGGATGTTTCGATACTCCTTTTTGTGCTTCACGTAGGGCCCGTAGCGACCGATCGCGGCCTCGACCTTCTTGCCGTCCTCGGGATGCTTTCCGAGCTCGCGCGGCAGCGAAAGCAGGGTGACGGCTTGCTCGAGTGTCACATCTTCAGGGTCTGTCCCTTTGGGAATCGATGCCGTCTTGGGCTTTTTGTTGTCGTCGCTGCGCTCGCCGAGCTGCAGATAGGGTCCGTAGCGGCCACTCATCAGCAAAATCGGCGTGCCTTCGTCAGGATGCTCACCCAACACATCAGGCCCTTTTTCGCGCTCGGCGAGTAGTTCCATCACCTTCTCGACCGAGAGTTCGGCCGGCGGAATCGTATCGGGGATGTTCACCGTCTTCTTTTCGTCGTCTGCCTCAATTTCGGCGTAGGCGCCGTATCGACCGACGCGGAGCGTGATGTCGGGCAGTTCTTCGAGCGGAACGGCACGCACCTTCTTGGGCTCGATCGTTTCTTCGCCCGTTTCAACCTGGTCCTTGAATGCGCCCTCGCGTCGATAGAAATCGTGCAGGTAGTCGACCTTCGAGCCGTCGCCACGAGCGATCGCATCGAGGTCGTCTTCCATCCGAGCCGTGAAGCTCAGGTCGACGAGCTCGGGGAAATAGGACTCGAGGAAATTCACGACCGCAAAGGCCATGAAGGTCGGGATCAGCGACTTCCCTTGCTTCTTTGAGAATCGACCATCCGAGACTTTCTGAATCACCGTGGCGTACGTACTCGGTCGGCCGATGCCTTCTTCTTCGAGCTTCTGCACCAACGAAGCTTCGGTGTAGCGGGCTGGCGGCTTGGTTTCGTGGCCCACGGGCTCGACCGAATCGACCGGGATCTCGTCGCCTTCTTCCATCTTGGGAAGTAGCGTCTCCTGGTCGTCGAGCACGGCATCCGGATCGTCCGACCCTTCGACATAGGCGCGAATGAAGCCCGGAAAGTCGATGCGATTTCCGTTGGCTCGGAACTGCAGCTCTTTGCCGTCGACTTCAGCCGTGAGATCGACACGAATGCTCGTCTTCTTGGCGTTCTTCATCTGGCAGGCGACCGTTCGCTTCCAAATCAGATCGTAGAGCGCCTTTTCTCGTCCTCGCAGGCCCGTCTTGTCGGGATGCGTGAAAGCATCGCCAGTCGGTCGAATCGCTTCGTGCGCTTCCTGCGCGCCCTTGGACTTCTTCGAGCCGTAATTGCGAGGCTTCCCCGGCAGGTAATCGTCGCCATAGAGACTCTTGACGGCATCCCGGGCACCAGCGACAGCCTGCTTCGAGAGGTTCTTACTATCAGTACGCATATACGTGATGAGCCCGCTCTCGTAGAGACGTTGAGCGATGCTCATCGTGTCTCGCGCCGAGAAGTTGAGCTTGCGCGATGCTTCCTGCTGAAGCGTCGAAGTCGTGAACGGAGGCTTTGGCGAGGTCGTGTACTGACGCTCATTGATGCCTGCGACGTGCAGCGGCTTCTTTTCGAGCCCTTCGACCAGTCGCTTCGCTTCCTTTTCACCGAGGAGGAGTACATTCTTGCCTTCAGCAACACGCCCCGTCGTCTCGTCGAAATCCTTGCCCGAAGCAAGCCGCACACCATCGACGCTGGCAAGCGCCGCTTTGAACTGCTCCTTGTTCTGGGTCAGAAGCGCCTGCAGGTCCCAGTACGAACCGGTTTTGAAACGACGCCGCTCGCGTTCGCGCTCGACGATCAGATAGACAGCCGGCGACTGCACACGACCTGCCGAAAGCCCGTGCTTGATCTTTTTGGCGACCAGAAGCGAGAGCGGATATCCCACGAGCCGGTCGAGAATTCGACGCGTCTCCTGCGCCTCGACCAGATTCGAGTCGACATCACGGGTATTCTGGAGTGCATCGTTGATTGCGGACTTGGTGATCTCGTTGAAGACCATCCGACGCACCGGCACTTTGGGATTCAATTCCTCGATGAGGTGCCAGCTGATCGCTTCTCCTTCGCGGTCTTCGTCTGTCGCGAGGAACAATTCATCTGCATCCTTGAGTTCTTTTCGGAGCGATGCGAGCGCCTTCTTGGACCGCGGATCTTTGACGACGTAGAAGGCTTCGAAGTCTGAGTCGACGTTGACTCCCAGACTCGCCCATTCTTCTTTCTTGTACTTCTTGGGCATCTGTCCGGCGTTGTCGGGAAGGTCCCGAATATGACCGTTCGAGGCACGCACCTTGTAGCCGTCAGGCAGGTACTTCTCGATGGTTTTTGCTTTGGCTGGCGACTCGACGATGACGAGCTTCGACATGAATTCGACCTCAATGATGCTGAAACAAACTCATCCGGGACACACAAAACACCCGAGGAGAGCGCTTGTGTTTAGGAGGAACAATGAAGCTTGTCCACCCCGGATTCTGGAACGACATGTAATCCGACACTACGAATCGATGCCGAGTGTGGTGTTGGATGCAGCACCGCCCGAGGTCGATGCGATTCATCTGAAGATCGACTCTCGGGCAGATTCGATTCGCTCGGGCACCATCAGCTGCGCGGTGCAACTCTCGGCTACGTTCGAGACGTCGGCGGGCGTCCGAAACTGAGCTCAACGAACGGTTCGCAATGCCTTCACCATCGCATCTACGACGATGGGAGACGCCTCAGCGTCGAGACGCTCGGCAAGCTCTGATCGCGCGGCGACGCTATTCATCGACTGCAGAGCCGCAACCGCGGTGAGCCTCATCTGAACGTCGCCGTGAGAAAGATAGGGCACGACCATGTCCAGCGCTGACTCGCCAAAGACCTCGGCCGTGCGCATCATGAGTTTATGCCGCATTGCTTCGGGTGACGCCGAATCGTTGAGCAACGAGGCATAGAGCGACCAGACCTGACCATCTGCGTAATGTCCCAGTGCCAGCAACGCCCGGTCTCGAATGAAGCCCTGCCGCGTCTCGACGAGCTCCATCAAAATTGCCTTTGGATCGCTCGCCACCTCATTCAGGGCCGTACGCGACGGCACCTCGTGGATGCTGGTCAGCAGGAATTGTACCTGCTCCTGCTGCACGATCACCGGTTTGTCGGTCGGATCGAAATCCTGAGCCGTGGCCGTCGAGGTAACGATGAAGAGTCCAAGAATCGTCAGTATCTGAGTGAGCTTTTTCATATCAATTACCTCCTGTCATCATGCCGTCATCCATCGGGTCTGTCGTCGAGCCATCATCGGGCTCGGGGTCGGTGGGTGGCTCGTTGGCAGGGTCGAATTTCGTGAGCGGATTGACGCCGATCACGAATGCCTGGTCAGGCGAGATCGTCTCGTTTTCGGCACTCGCGAACGGGAACATCAGGTTTCCGATGTCGGGGCAGCTTGCCGAAATCCGACCGCATTCGGGCGTGTCGGGCAGCGGGTCGTGGCTGCGTCCGTTCTGCTCGGACGTGTGGAAAAGACCAAGGTAGTGTCCGACTTCGTGCGCGAGAACCTGGGCGGTAAAAATATTTCCATCGACCTCATTCCCAAAGCGGTCCTGCGTCTGGCGCCCCATGTATTCGCTGGTAAAGAGCACGCCGCTTCCCTGCGTTCCGTGGAATCCCGACGGCCCGGGCAGGCCCAGCGAAATGCCGATGGCCCCGCCGAGCGCGAATGCGCGTACGAAGAAGATATTGGCGCTCAGCACGTCATCGAGCTCGGTGCCCGGACGCTCGGTCGACGAAACAAGCGTGGAGAGTCCGGCCTCGTTTCGCACGACGGCGTATTGCTGGGCGAGCTCGCCGCTGACATCGTAGAATCGAACATCGCCGAGACGCACGCCGGCGGTGGCGTAGAGCTCATCGAACGACTGCAGTACAGACTGCATGTCGGGATCGTTAGGGGCTGCGGCGGCGTCAAAATCGAGGCCGACGAGATAGACGTTGAGGTCGATCGTATTGCCGGGTTGGTCTTCTTCGAGCAGATACCAGCAGACTTCGTCGGCGCCCGAAAGCACCGTGTAGGTATGGTCGCCCGGCTCGAGGCTCGCCGTGCGTTGAGCCGTCGCCGGAATCACAGTCGGGTTCATGCCACCGTAGATCCGTGAAGGAACCGACTGGAACGAACCGCGAATGTCCACCGTGCTCCCCGAGGGCAGCGAGATCGAATCGGGCCGTAGATCGCTGCCATCTGGCGTGAACGGCGTAATCATGTAGGCCGTCGTGCTCTCGGCAATCGTGTAATCTATGTCGAGCTGCTCACCATCATGACTCACGCACGTGACGTCGAACGGATTGCCATTGAGCACCGCTTCGTCGAGTGGCTGCCGCGGGTCGGGGCTGCAAAGTCCCTCCTGTCTCGAAAGAGGCTCGCAGATATAGTCGCTGCGACAGGTATCCGACTCGGAGCCATCGCAGATTCGCACGCAGAGGTTGTCGCGGCCGCGGGTCTGCAGGCATTTATTATTGAAGCCCTGTCGCGCGCAATCGGTGAAGTCCCGACATCCCACGGTCGTGCAGTATCCGCCGGGCCAGTCGGTGATGCAGGTTCCGCCCTGGCAATCCGAATCATTCTCGCACGATGCGCCATCCGGTGCCCCCACCGGCGCCACGCAAACGCGCGTCCCTTCGAATCCCTGGTCGTCACAGGCCCAACCCGTGATGCAATCATCGTCAGATTCGCACGTCTGAGCGCAGGCATCGAGTGTGGCGACGCACGCGGTGCCGTCACCGCACGTGTCGGCACAGGAGTCTGCGCAATAACCGTCCTCGCCTTCAGGTCCGGGAACACATCGCCCACCCTGACAATCATCATCGGCCTCGCAGCGCTCACCGTTGGCGAGGCCCTGCGGTTCAGGCTCGGTCTCGGGCTCGGGTTCGGGCTCGGGTTCGGGCTCGACGTCGACATTTTCGTCGAATTCTTCGGCCGTTTGCCATGCGGGATTATCTTTCTCTGTGGCTCCATCTGAACCACAGCCGAATGCCATCAACGAGCACGCCATGAGCAAACACAGAAGCGTGCCCGAAAAACGATTCCAAAACATGAAATCCTCAGATCAAAAATCAAATTGTACGGTCATACCCACGCCAGAGTTGAAGCAAGAATCGATCCGATGTCAGAAAACCACCC
>CAYFTY010000005.1:0-14007 GCA_964346045.1 uncultured Bradymonadales bacterium
TTCGTTGCAGCTAACGCCTGATTCCTTGCCTCGAATCGAACACCTTCCTCGTTGGCGAGCTCCAACGTCACCGGGGCACGGCCCCACATCAAGTTCACGAGGAAGACATCATGACGAATCGAAACGTAACCGACACCCGCTGGGGCCTTCGAGCCATTGCACCCGAAGATGCGCGAGCCATCTGGGGAGCCAGAACCATCCTCGAGGCCGGGTCCTTTTCCATCGTCTCCGACCGCCAGGACATCCACGGCGCGACAGCGGGCGACCGCCAGGCTCTTGCAGACGCCCTCAACAAACGCATTCTCGAAGAATGCCGGCAAACAGTCGCCGCGCTCCTGCGTTCCGGCAAGATGCGCGCGAGCGAACGCAATCCATTCGAGCTCTACGACGGGCGCTACTTCCGCGTCGTCGCAAACACGCAGGCAAGCTTTGGCTATCTCTACGTGACCGCCTGGTTCAAGGCACACGACGAGACGCCCATCGATCCCTAGTGGTGACGACCGGCGAAAACGAGTCGACGCTGCGGTCGAGCGGCGACGATGATCATCCCCTCGATACGTCACTGGGTGGGATCCTGGCGTCTCGAAATCCGATCTTCGAAGACCCGTTCTCGGGTGGCAATGTGATGAATCAGGGAAAGATCATTACCCGAAAGATTAAGAAAGTACGCAATCAGAGTGAGCAGCGCCGAAAAAGGAGGATGCGACCAAAGCCTTCGAGGTCGTTGCCCGAGGATTCTGATTCCGATTCAGATTCGGAGAATTAGGCGCCGAATCACTGCATTGTCATTGGCACGGCTGACCTCCCCGCCAGCCTCGAGGGCGAGGAGTTCGTGGTCCTCGAAAACGGCGACTACAACGGGGATGGAATGCAGGATCTCTTGCTCCGCCCGGTGGACGAGTCGGGCGCAGTTGCTGTGTTCAGCGACGGTCGTGGAGGTTTCGCAGACGAGCCGTTGTCGCTGCCGGGTGGGCCCCAACAAATCTATCCAAGGCGGCTAGACGACGAGTCTGATGTCGGACCTGCCGCCGCGAGACGCTCGAAGGTCGAGCAGGTTCGTCTGCAACGACTCTGAGCCGACCGGTGAGGTGGACCGATGGATAGAGCTTGTGTGGCTGAGACCACGGGGGTCCGCGTGAAGGGACGCCCGATGTCGGTGCGGATGAATCTCACCGAATCCGAGACACGTAGAAGATCTCTCCGGTCACTGTCAGGAGTTCGGTCGAACCGTCGTCATCGATACGATAGAGCGAGGTCTCTCCTGCTTCGGCGTCGAATCGTGGCACGAGATACTCCCCATCGATCACCCAACCCAGAGATGAGACACCCTGGGCAGGAATCGTATCGACGATGCGATTTTCATCGGCCGCGATGTCGTAGACCTGCCACTGCCATACGTTCTCGTCTAGAATCTCGCGCAATCCGAAACTCTCGGGATCCTCGTTGGACGTGTAGGTCAAGAAGACCGCGGTGTCGCCGCCGCGACCGAGCGCTCCCGACAGCAAACTCGTACCGAGTGCTGCCTCGAGATCCACGTAAAAGTCCGAATCGAACTCGGATTCACCCGGTGTCCATCGCAGAAGACATGGGGGCGGAAGGTCGGCGCTAGGAACCGCGAGCGGCGCAAGGCCCCGAACACTGTCGCCCACAAGGTAGACCTTACCGTCGCGAACGAACGGATCACGCGCCGCGACGCATCGGTCGTCTTCGACGATCTCGATGAAAGAGCCGTCAGAGGCCGAGAAGATCGCCATGGCCGTGGTCTCGATGATCTGATTCTGGAAGAAATCGGACCACGAAATGGGCAGGACCACGAAGTCGTCGACGACGACGGCATCCTTGGCCTGCGGGTCGAGGCCATCACGCTGCATTTCAGGCACCTGGATCACGTCTTCGATGATCATTTCGGTCGGATTCCACACGATCACCTGACTCTGTCCGAAGAAGAAATCAAAGTAGATGGCGGTTTCCGCGTCGACGAAGGCCATCGGCGTCGAGAAGCTCGAAACGCCTTCGCGGGCCATGCTGAAACTCGCCGGCGTCGAGCCGTCATCGAGCACGTCTTCGACGAGTTCGAGTTGATCGTTGACGCGCCATCGGGTGATCGATCCATCCTCTCCATCGAAGGTGTAGATCTTGCCCTGGAACTCCCGCGCACGCGAGAACCCGGACTGCTCGAAACCCGCTTCGACATCGAGCTGGCCGTGAGCGAGATCGTCGATGACCGATGCGATCATCGTGCGACTGGTTGGCGTCCGGATGCGATTGAACACCAGGTAGGCGGCTTCTTCCACGCTGCCATCCATGTCGTCCATCGACGCATCTGGATCGAGGTTGTTGACGTTGTCGGCATTGTTGGTGTTGTTGGCGTTATTCGAGTTTTGACCTTCTTTCGCGCCATCGTCGCTGCAGGCACTCATCAGCAAGAGGATCGACAGCAGAAAGAGTAAACGATGGGCAGATTTCATAGGGGATACCTCTTGGTGACCGGAGTTCGGAACAACGTTCGGCTTATCTAATAATGAGAATCAATTTCAAAATCAAACACAGAAGAGTTCGCAGGACGGCAGCGGGCCTGCCGGGGTTGAGACGGTCAAAATCGGGCGGACATCTTGAAGTAGTAGCCTCGTCCGGGCCTCTGAACGCCAAAGAAATCGAACGCCTTTTCGTCGGTCAGATTTCGAATCTCG
This sequence comes from uncultured Bradymonadales bacterium, assembly GCA_964346045.1. Taxonomy (GTDB): domain Bacteria; phylum Myxococcota_A; class Bradymonadia; order Bradymonadales; family Bradymonadaceae; genus CAYFTY01. The sequence continues at coordinate 2,691 of CAYFTY010000005.1, forward strand.
CTGGTGAAATCAAGGGCGAGCGGGTCTCCCTCGACGCTATACGTGAGGGCGACAGCTTGCAGCAATTGGGAAGGGATCGTCTGTTTGGTCTCCTCTCGCCCCACCGATTCCCACGAGCGGAAGTACTCGTTGACGTAACGGGTGTTCCACCGCAGTTTCAATTCATCCTGCTCGACTGCGACTCTTCGAAAGCGCAACTGAGCAGAACCATTGGCAAAAAAGTAGGGCTCGTTGGGAATCCGGTCCCCGTCGAATGGGGCGAAAGGCCCCTCGGTCGAGGTGTTTCGGTAGTCCTGGTAGGTCATATTCGCCCCCAACATCAGATACTGACCGGGCGACTGCCATTTGCCGCTGACTTCGACCCCCGTAGATCTCGCGGCGAATACGTTTTGATAGCTCAAGAACTCGTTTCCGAGCAGCCGAATATTGTTGTCTGTATCACGCCAGAAGCCGTTGAGTTGTCCGTTCCATAGTCCCGCGATGCTTTCGAGTTCGACGAGTTCTACCCCCAGATTCACGTTATGACTCGTCTCGGGCTCGAGTTCGAAGTTGGGAACGACCAGGGCTCCGTTCCCGAGGACTTCTTCGACCCGCGGCAATCGTGTCGCCCATTCGTACGATGCTTTAGTGAATAGCCAATCCGTCACGCGAAATCGCAGTGCTTCGCCAAAGCCGAAACGCTGATTGTCGCGGCTACGGTCGGTGAGTCCGGTGCCCTGCAAGATCTCGGAGATTTCAGCGGTCTGAAGATAATGCTTGGCGAAGGTGATGCTTTCGAGGCGTTGGTCGAAGAGTCGGATTTCGTGTTCGAGCCCGCTCACCAGCGAGAAGAGTTTCTGCGTTATGGCGAGCGGATCACGGCGACCGGGGTCGATCTGGACGCGGCTCTCTCCGTCGCGAACGTTGTAGGTGGGGGAAATTGACGCCCTTAGTGTGTGGTCTTCGTTGAAACCCCAATCACTCGTGACCCTGGCGAACACGCTGTTCAACCAGAGAACAGCGTTCGGAGGCAGCGCTGCGACCTCTCCGGGTTCATTTCGATCGCGGGTACACTGACCAAACCAGTCGTAAACACAACTGGCTTCGTCCCTGACCTGGGTTCGTGTGTGGGTGTATCCGGTCACGAGATCGACCGAGAGTTCAGCCGTGAACTGGTGATCGTATCGCAGTGTGCCGCCGGCGCTGAGATCCCCAAATTCAGCCTCACCGTAGGGGATGGCTTGCGTTGCATTGTTTTGAATCTCCTTTTCGAAGTGGGTGACGAAGCCGCGTATCAGCAGCCGGTCGGCCCAGTCACGTTCGAGAAGTCCGAGTTCGAGATTCGCCCCGGCCGCCTGATACGCATCGTGAAAACGATAGACGGTGGCATCCGAGGGGCGCCCGCGCTGGTCGAATACTTCGACGTCGACCTGGTAGTCGTTTTCTGCGTGGTCGTAGAAGCCGGCCCCACGAGCAAAGTACCCGGTCTCCTCATCGTAATGCCGGCCGCTCAGCGTGAGCCGCTCTACTCCGAACGAGCCAGCCTGGTACGAGGCTGCGGCGTGTGTACCCACGAGGTCGTCTTCGGTGATCAGATTGACCGCGCCACCGAGTGCATCTGCACCGAAGCGAACCGGCACGACTCCGCGATAGATCTCGACGCGCTCCACGAAAGTCACGGGAACGTTGGCGATGCCAAAGGGATAACCGGCAAATTCGAGCGGCACTCCATCGAGAAAGAACCGCACCTTGTCGGCACTGAGTCCGTTGATCGAGAGCCTGGACTGCGAGCCGAGGCCACCGGCTCTGCGCACTCCAATCCCTTCCGAGCGGGCGACCACCTCGGCCAGGTCTGCAGTTCGGGTCTGGTCGTCTTCGGTTTCGAGGATATTGACGGCCTGAGCCGATTCGCGCAGCTTCTGCGCATCCGATTTGCCTCGGACCCGGACCTCGATGGACTCTTCTTCATCGGCTTCGCGGGTGAGTCGCACGACGGGTTCGGTCATCCGGTCGGCCTCGACCGTGACCTCGACACGTTCTCGACCAAGCCCGGCCGCGCGAATCTCGATGCGGTATCGCCCGGGTTCGAGCGAGAATTCGAATTGACCGTCGTCGTCGGTGCGGGCCTGTGCAACTTGTCCGTCAGGCCCGCTGACCTCGATCTTCGCGCCAGCCACGGGCAGGCCTTGCTCACCGGCCGACAAGACGCGTCCCGAGACGGTCCCTCGCGGAGGCTCTGCTGGCTCGGACGGATCGGGAGCAGCGAATTCGTAGGTATAGAGGATACGAGACGTGATCGGCTTGCCGTCCTTGGTGGCGGGCGCGAATCGAAATTCCTTCGCGGCCGCAAGCGCCGCCTGGTCAAACGACTCGCCGCCAGATTCGACGACCTCGGCGCTTTGGACCGCGCCAGACGGGTCGATGGTTAGCCGCATTACCACACGTGAATCCACAGGCGGTACGACCGACTCGGGATACTCGGCCTCCACGAATTTCTCGAGCTCAGGAGGAACTAGTTCCTGGCCGTACGCCGATAGCGGCCCCAGACAAACGAGGCCAAATACGGTCCAGAGGATGATTCGAAACCACATGTTGATTCTCGATCCAGCAACTCGCAAGTCAGGGCCGCCGATATCGTGGGCGCGGACGATTGCTTTTGCAAATGAAAATCATTATCAAGTGAGCGGCTCAGGTTTGGTCGCGAGGTCTTCGAAGATGAACATTCGCAAAGTTCTCTACAGCTGGCATCGGTGGCTTGGTATCCATCTCTCGCTACTGATCTTTGCACTCTGTGTCACCGGGACTTTCGCCGTTCTTGGACACGAATGGGACTGGCTTTTCGATGAGGCATGGCGTGCCGATAGCACCGAGGTAGCCTGGTCGAAGATCGGTGAGACGCTCAAAGACGAGTTTCCGAATCACGGGGTGATTCATGTCGCTGCCCCGGTCGCTCAGGGATTCGCGGCGACCGCGATGCTCCAGGCTCAGAATCAACAGATTCAGATGGCACTCTTCGAGCCCGAGACCGGTGCTCTGAGCGCAGTCCGCAATCCACTGACCGTGCAGGTGTTTCTGCGCCAATTTCACAAACGATTCCTGATTCCCAAAGGCGTGTATTTCACAGGGTTATTATCTATCGCGCTGCTTTTCTCGGTGATCAGTGGGCTGTGGATCTATCGACACTTCTGGAAGTATCTCTTTCGTTTCAGAATACGAGAGAGTGCGAACCGTCGCTGGACGGATCTGCATCGGACGACCGGGGTATGGGTCTCGCTCTTTGGTCTGATCATCGCAATCACTGGCGTATGGTATCTGGTCGAGCTTGCGGGCCACGACCTACAGATCGAGGTCGATGACGACGACCCAGTGCTTTCGAGTCAGCGACTGGCGACTCTCTCGTCCGACTCGAAGCCCATGCCGATCGAGGATGTTGTAGTGGCTGCCGAAGCGGCACTTCCGGGTCTCGAGGTTCGGAATGTACGCATGCCGCGAAAGCCAGACGCGCCCTATCGAGTCGAGGGCCAGATTGGCTCGCTTTTGGTTCGCGACCGCTCGAGTCGGGTCTATCTCGACCCATACAATCTCGAGGTCCTGGGTATTCAACGAGCGGACGAACTCGGGCCGGTGCATCGTTGGTCCGATATGGCTGACGAACTCCATTTCGGCACGCTTGGCGCGTCAGGAGGGCTCTGGTCGAAGATCCTTTACTTCGTGTTCGGATTGCTGCTCTCTTTTGCGGTGCTCGCAGGCCCAATCCTTTCGATGCAGCGCAAGCGATCGAAGCGCGGCAAGAAGGTCCGCAATCGAGACATGGCGATGGGCCTCGTCACCGGGCTCGTGGTCGCTGCGACACTGCCGTTGGCCTACACGGGCTATAACCTCACACTCGTTCAAGGGCGTGAGACGCCTACTGCGAGCACTCCCGAGTTCGAAATCGGCGGTCATATGGCGACCATCGTACGCCATCCGGGCGATGAGCAGGTCGCTTACATCCTTCGATGGAGCAACGAACCGCCCCCCAACCTCGAAAGTGCCACGCTCGAAGCCGGTGGGAAATCCGTCGAGTTTGAGGGCTGGCATATTCTAAAGGGATTTGCGCCCCGCGCGCTGCAGTTATCCGTCGAGATTCGCTGGTTAGACGGGGAAGTGACGACCGTCGAAACCACCATGAAAAAAGCCTACGTGGGATCCGAAGACGAGCTGTCGCCCGAACTTTACGTGCACGTCTTCATGAGCATCGTTTTCTTCGTTTTCATTGCAGGTACAGTCCTGTGGATTCGGTGGTTATGGCTGCCGCTCGTTCGAAATCTATCTGACTGAGGTCGAGGTCTAGACTCAGAGCACGGCCGCCACATAGGTCATCACATTGCCTATGCCGTGAATGATCCATCCCGGCAGAATCGAGCCTTCGCCGAGACGCTCGTTCACGTAGCCGATCACCCATGCCAGAAGGCCTGTCACGAATCCGAAAAATAGTGCCAGAGACCAAGGGTCGTCGATACCGAGCAAAAATGGAAAAGACATGTGCAGGACGGCGAAGATCAGTGACTGAGCGATATTACCGGCATGAAAGCCCAGTCGATTGAAGAGCCGCTTTGCAATGAAACCGCGGAAAAAGATCTCCTCGAGCAGCGCAGTCTGCACAGCGCCCTTGAGAACGGCGGCAATCACCAATGCGGTACCCGTAGTACCGGTTTCCAAAAGTTGGCCGCCAGTTGTGTGATTGGAATTCTGAAACGTAGCGAACGAGCCAACGCCCAGCATTTCGATGAAACTGGTCCAGTCGAGTACATTCAACCCTCCATTGACGAGCGAGATTGCAACCGCCGCGCCAATCGCTTTCGGTGGGGCGCCACTGAGGCCGAGATAACCAGTCAGACCTTTCAGATGCCTGTGTTTGACAGTGTAGAATCCCACGATCACTACTGCTACGAGGAGTCCCGTAAAAACGATGTCACTGATGACTTTGACGATGGCATCCACCCGGATCACGTAGCATATCAATTGCAGGTCAGCGACATCGTTTCGGCGGTCCATGCTCGAGTTGGAAGAGATGCCTCGCCGAGCTGATTCGCAAGGGAACTCGTCCACGCTATCGTGGCGCTTCCTGGCGTCGCGATCACCCGCTTGAGTCTTTCAGGCGTCTGGCTATGGTGTCGAATGCGATTCAAACGCGCTGCGAGGCGCGAGAAAAGCCGCCTGAGTTAGTGGAGCCCCTATGGAAACTGTCGTAGCGATTAAAAACTTACTCGTAAGTCTGGGCACCGGCTGGGTGCTCTGGCTGCTTTTCGCGCTCTCGTTCGGCAGCATTGCCGTGGCGATCGAGCGCTGGCTCTTCTTTCGAAAGAAAGACTCCGACGTCAAAGGGCTCGCCGCCTCGCTCGACGCGAGTCTGGCGAATAGAGACCTCGACGAGGCGCTGGCCACGTTGCGACCGCTCGACTCGGTCGCGGCGAGCGTGGTGCGCACGGGTTTGCGTCTTGCGGATCGCGGACCGGCGGCGATCGAGAAAGCCATGCGAAGCGGCATGGCGGTCGAGCGAAAAGAGTTGGAGTCGCGGCTGACCTATCTTGGAACTCTGGGTAATAACGCGCCTTTCATCGGTCTCTTCGGAACTGTCATCGGCGTCATCCTGGCATTCGACGCGCTCGGCTCGCAGGCCGGCGGCGCACCCGACGGAGTCGCGTCGGCGGCAGTCATGAACGCGGTGGCCGAGGCGCTGGTCGCGACCGCCGTGGGCATCGGTGTAGCTCTGCCGGCGGTCGCCGCGTACAACTACTTTCAGGCGCGGATCGTGGTGTTGCTCGAAGATGCCGAAACCCTCTCGAACCTGGTCCTCGCCTACATCTTGACCGACGCTGACGTCTCGCCGGTGAAAGCGCCGATCGACGCCGGTAAGGCGACCCCAGAAACGGAGGTGTGAGATGGCCGGAACTGGACCCACAGGCCCGGGCTCTCGAAGCCGTATGATCTCGGGCATCAACGTGACGCCTCTGGTCGACATCGTGCTGGTGCTGCTGATCATCTTTCTGGTCACGGCCAAATTCACGTCGAGCGCGCCGGCCGTGCCGATCGACCTGCCGTCCGCATCGCAATCCGACGAGATGCAGACGATCTTTGCGGTGACGATCACGGCCGAGGGCGAGCTCTACGTCGATGGTGAATCGGTGAAGCTCGAAGCGGTGAGACCGCGCGCCGAACTGGCCCGGGTCGACGACCCCGAGTTGAGGGCGGTGATCCAGGCCGATGGCAAGGTAACCCATCAGCGGGTCCTCGACGTAATGGACGCGCTTCGGGCGGCCGATCTGAAGAAGGTGGCGTTCGCCACCAAACGGCCGGAGGCTGCGGGTGGCGAGTGAGCGCGCCAGATCTTACGGCCTCGGGACCGTGCTCGATACGCCCGAGGTGTCGAAGGAAGAGCGCGCGGCTGCCGGGCGTGCGCTTCAGTCGAGAGAACCATCGAACGGTTCGATGGCGGCCGTGATCCTCGACTCCACGAGCTTCGACTCGCGAATTGCCCTCGCCGCCGGAGTCGCAGTGACGCTGGTCCTCTATGCGGGGCTCGCGTTCGCGGCCCTGAACTGGGCCGAGATGGAGCCGCCTCGGTTAGAGACGCCGCAGATGGAGGCTTACGAAGTCCAACACATCGTCGATCTCGAAGAGCCCGAGGTGGTCGAAGAATCTCCCGCTCGGGAGCCAGAGCCTGCACCTGAACCTGAGCCTCAGCGACTCGCCGAACCCGCGACCGAGCCCGAGCCTGCAGAAGCTGCGCCCGCCGAAGCCGCGCCTTCACCGGCACAGGCCGGCCAGGTTGTCGCAGCGAGCGAAGAGGTCGCTGATTTCGCCGATTTCACGATCACCACCGGGTCGGGCAAGACATACGCGGGCGGGGTCACGGCATCGGAAGGCGAGAGCAAGCGGGCCGTCAAAAACAAGAACGCGCGGCTCGACGGCGTATCTGACTCGAGCGGAGATGGCCCGCCCTGCAAGCCCCGACCGGCCGGCATCACACAATCGGACTGGAAATGTCCGTGGCCCGCCAGAGCCGATGCACTCTCCATCGACGAAGAGACGGTGGTGCTTCAGGCCGTGGTGCGAGCCGACGGCAGTGCCAAAAGCGTCGCCGTGCTCTCCGATCCCGGCCACGGCTTCGGCGAACGAGCCCGCGAGTGCGCTGAAAAGCACGAATTCACCCCGGCAAGAGACGAATCATGCCAGACCTATACGGCCACTACGCCTCGAATCAATGTCAGATTCACTCGCTGATTTTCGGCAGTCCAAGCTCCAGGAAACGGACGCCTCGTAGACGCCGTCCTCGACGAGGCCGAGCGCATGCTCGCCGGCGACAGTCCGCTCGTCGCGTGGCGCGCCCGATGTTCAAAGGACATCGAGGACGTCCTGACGATGTAGGTATCCAGCGGGGGCAAATCACTCGAACGTGCGCACGTTCGACGGGTCGACGCACAGCACGAGCCGGCCCCTTTTGGCCCGAAGCGCGCAAGCGCCCTCGGCTGTCGTGTCCCTCGCCGAGCTGCCATATCAGACACCGTCGCTCGCCGATCTGTCGCAGGTCCTCGCGCCGGTGAAGCGTTCGATCCACGGTGGCGCCCGCCGGTGTTCCATCCGGCCAGTAGATCGGCGTGCCCTCGTCGATAACGTAGTACTTGTCGTTCGTTTCGGAGATTTCGGAGAGCATGCTCAGCGCGCCGCCGGTCGGCGAAGGCTCCACCGCGTAGCGCTCGACCAGGCCTCGAATCGGCTCGGATTCCGGCACATCCACGCCCTCGACACGGGCGTCGGCATCGACGCAGCTGCCGTTCAACTCGACGATGAGAGCGCCGTCACGCACCGTGAGTGACTCGGTGCGTACGCTCCCATCTTCTCGCCGGTCGACCTGCAACGCGCCCGACCCGGCCGAGAATGCCGTCTCGGGCGGCAGATCGAGGCGAATGCGCTTCCAAGCCCTGCTTCGAACCTCGATGGCGATTGCGGAGTCGTCCTGTTCACCGACTTCCCGTTGTTTGGACCAACTCTACGACGGGCGCTACTTCCGCGTCGTCGCAAACACCCAGGAAAGCTTTGGCTATCTCTACGTGACCGCCTGGTTCAAGGCACACGACGAGCCCCCCATCGATCCCTGGTGGAAGATTCGCTGAGCGCGTTGTCTATCGGGCTCGGAGAGCCTCTTCGAGCTCGTCGTCGACGATGTGAGTGAGATCATCGTTGTCGAAAGATCGTTGTGGCCAAGCGCTTTCTGCACCAGGCGGATGTTCTTGGTCTCGCGATAAAGACGTGTCGCAAAGGTGTGCCGAAACGTGTGCGGGGAACGGGGCCCGTTCACAACAAAGGGCGAGCATCGCACCGCTTCAGCCCCGCGTGTGCGGGGAACTGACGCAAGCAGAGGAACGAGAACTCCTCGGGCGAACCCCTTGCATGCCAGGGCGTTGTCGATCGCGCTCGTAGTAGCCGTTTTGCACCCCTCACGCTCGAATGGATTTACAGCCAGTGATAGCAGGCTAAAACGACAAGGACCTGCTGATTCCGCAGGAAGTCTTTGAGAGACGAAAACGGTCAGATGATACAATTTTTCCGGAATCCAGTAGCTACCCCGTGACGCGCTGCCCTCGACGCTTCGACGAGAGACAGCCGAGATAAAAACGATCCGCCAACGAGTTGTCCTGACGGTTACGCTCCCCTGCCAATGAGGTGCGTCGTGTCGAGGAACGAATCTGGTTCACTGATCCGACTTCCTTCGTGACCGTCTGCGGCCGGCTCCGGCGGCGACAGCCATCAACAACAATCCACCTATCATGCCCGGCTCGGGGGTCGAGGAAGCGTGAGGCGCCACGTTGGCGGCGAGCGGCCCTCTGGCGTTCTTCGCGTTGGGGTTCACGACTTTTTCGGACACCGCAACGAACGAGGTCCACTGCGTAACAACCGCGTATTCGAGCCCCGTCTGGGTAATACGTTCTTTCAGCGCAGCGTCGTCGCCTTGCTCGTTGCGCATTGCTTCAGGCGTCAAAAGCTCCTGCATCAGATGGTTGACTCGAGCACGGGCCCATGTCACCTGCATGGCGCGCTCGGCGTGCGTCGATTGCTCGCCGAGTTCGAGCTCGAAAGGAAGTGTCACGGGTTGGCCTGATGCGTCCTTTGCTAGCACCTTTCCGCGATAGGTGCCCGTACCGTTGAAGGCGAAATTGAGCCGCAGACCGTCGCCGGCAAAGACGTCGGGAGCCAGCCTCGGATAGACATCCTCGACCGGTGCGTTACCCCAGTCGATCTCGATGTCGGTGAGGATGGGGGTCTGCAGCTTTTCGGCCAGAGATTTGCTGGTCGATTCGACTTTGTCGGTGGGGTCGATATAACGCGTCCATCCGCGTCCCATGCGTCCGATTTCGTCCAGCAGATAGGTGTTTGGCGAGCGACCGACACCGATCGAAAAGAGGCGCGCGTCGCCGATCTGCGTCCGTACCTGACGGATGATCTGATAGTCGTTTCCGATATATCCGTCGGTCAAGAAGGTCACCAGACGTAGGGTGTTCGGGGGTTCAGGCACCTTCAGCGCCTGTCGAATGCCCTCGGTCATGCGGGTGCCGCCCGTACCGTGCAGGCCCTTTACGTACGCGATTCCGCGCTCGATATTGGCAGGCGTCGCGCGCAGCGGCTCGCTCGAGAATTCGGTCGCCCGGTCGCTGAACCGAATCACTCGAAAGGTGTCGCTGGGCCGCAGATTGCGGAGGGCGTGCAGCATAAAGGTCTTGCTGGCCTCCATGGGGTAGCCACCCATCGATCCCGAACAATCGAGCAAGAAGACCATTTCACGGGGCACCGCCATTTCGTCGGGGACAGTCTCGGGCGGCTCGATGAGCAGGCTCGCATGACCGAATTCTTTTGCGTCGTCCCACGCGCTCATGATGCCGGCGTGCGTTTTCTTTTGGGCGAGTGCGTACCGCAATTCGAAATGCCGATCGGTGCGATGCTTTCCTGCCGCGAGTTCGATGACGGCGCGCTCTGCGCTGACGTTGGCGACCTCGACGATGTGTGTGTCGCTTCGCACGTTCGAAAGGGGCGATGCTGCATCAACGTAAACCTCGATGTGAACCGCGGGTGAGACTTCGCCTTTGATACCGGCACCCGTCGGTAGCTGATTGTACTCGCCGCTTCCTTTCACGAGCTCGTTTCCACTCATATCTCCGGGCGAGAAACGCTCGCCGATCACAAGGGGCAGCGTCAGAGCGTATTCGCCGTCGACGCGCGGCACGGGATGCACGTAATCGAGGGTCACGGTGATCGAGCCGCCCGGCATCAGGTTTGCGACCTTTTGCATGAACATATTGGGCCGATGCTGTTCGAGGAGTGCGGCCGCTTTGCCCTCGGCCTTGGCCTTTTCGTAGGTCTCTTTGGCCTCTTGTTTGCGCTTGATCTTGGCGCGGATCACTTCGCCCGGGAGCTGCATTTCCATCGCGTGGACGGCCGCTCCTTCGTGCAGCGGAAACGCGTAGAGAGCCTCGGTAGGCTTCTCGAATGGGTTGGTGAATTTCTGAAAGACACGCACCTGGGCGAGGTCGCCGGCGATCTTCACCTCGTATTTCACTTCGAGGTTCGGAAGCTGCGTCTTGGCCTGGGTCTCGGGGTCGATCGCGACCATCTCGCCGATTCTGGCATCGTCGCTGAACGCGGATGCGGCGAAGGCGGGGGCGGCGACCAAGAGGGTCGTCATCATGAGTAGAAATTGGCTGAGTATTTTCATCATCATCTCCTTGTTGGAAGTTCGTAGAATCGAAGGATGGTGTCGTCGAAATGCTGGTGGTCTGGTTCGGCGCTCCAGGGCTGCAGGCGCTCGTAGACGGTCCAGGTGGTGGTCGGGTCGCGAAGCCACATCCAGACGGCTTCGGCGACGCTCGTTGCAATGTCGCGATTCGAAGAGACGTAGGTGACCGCGACACGCCAGACGCGCCCATCGCGATCGACTGCGCGGTAGAGTGCATGTGGAAGCTCGCCGTTTCGCACGCCGAGCCGATCGACCTCGTAGCCGAGGCCTCGCAGGCATTCGTCCGGCGCGTGGATGTGTCGGAGTGGCGAGGTGGTCCGCACGACGAGCAGGGTGCTCGAGCCGTAGGCGGCGCGGCGTGCGGCTCCGCCGTATCGGGTGAAGAAGGCTTTTTCGTGGTCTGAGAGCTCGTCTTCGTCGGCGAGTTGGCCGAGCATCATGCGTGGCAATTCGACGCTCTCGACAGGCTTGCTGACGTCGACGGGTTCAGAGGCGCTGAAGAAGAGTGTTGCGACGGCGAGGGTGGCGATGATGGCGGGGATGGTGGCCCCCTTGTGTGCAGACAAG
>CAYFTY010000005.1:14107-20976 GCA_964346045.1 uncultured Bradymonadales bacterium
CGGCGCAGCCGATTCAGCCTCCCCGAGGGAGGCGCGCCCGCCTTGCGGGCGGGAGGGGGTTCCCCCCAAACCTCGTGCCCAGACCAACAAAGGCGCTACCCCAAGCCCCAACGCCGCCCAACCCACGATGTCGTGCCAGGGCTGCATCATCACGTCGAAGCCCAGCACCTCGGGTCCGAGCGCGACTCCGGCCGACAATGCCGAAATGCGCAACACGTTCGAGACGTACGCCGACGTGAGCGCAAGCACTGTTCCGAACGCGGCCTCTACGAATCCGGGACGGTGCACCGCGCAGAGCGCGGCAAAAGCAATGGCCAGCAGCATCAGGCCGCGAGCGCCCGAACACGGCAGGTCGACCAGCACCTCGGCACCAGCGACCTGCAGATCGACGCCGTTGCAAACAACGTCGGCGAACCCGACCTTCAAGACGCCGCAGGCGCCCTCGGCCGAGATCATCTGAAGCGGGAAGCCAATCAAGCGCTGAATGATGCGTTCGATCGGCAGACTGAAAGCAAAAAGAATGGAGATCCAGAAGGGAGAGACAGCGCGCTCGCGCCGATGCAGCTGCAAGAGTCGCCCGATGGCCCAGACGTCGAGCACCAACGAGAACGCAGCGAGCACGTGGATGGCGATCAGATGTCCCGAGAGACGCAAGAGAGCCGTGCCCACAAGCAGGGTGCATGCGAACTTGTCGAATTTGGACACGGCCTCCTGGCCCCCCGTGACACGAGACGTGAACGACCACACTGCCAGCCCTACTACGGCCGCGAAGACCCACAGGCCCGCGCTATCGTAGACGGGGTCGAACCACGTCTCGACGAGCCACACGACCGGCTCGATCGCCAACGCCACCATGGCTGCGGCGAGGATCCAGTTCGCGAGACTCAGCTCGGTGATTCGATGGAGTGTGCGGTGAAGCATCGTCTGACCTCGTGTCTTGACGATGCCCACTCTGAGGGATGGCTATGGACTGGTGATGAAGAGCCTGTGCAGATCTTGTGGAGAGTTGTGCAGAACTTTTGGAGCATCCTCGGATTCGCCGGGCTCATTTGACGAGAATACCGTTTATCGTTCCACTCACTCCTCGTATGTGGAGTAGTTGGTCGTCGACTCGGGCGATGATTTGTGTAGAGATTCCGCCATCGAGATTGAGAGCATCCACGACATCCGTCGTTTCGAGCACGTAGCGAGCAGTCGCCCAGAGTGGCAAACCCTGAGAAGTCGAACGAAGCTGCATGGCACCGCCTTCTTTCTGAAGAGACTTCTCGGACACCACGACGATCGTCCAGAGATAGTCTTTGCCGAGCGCTACAACTGTTCGAGCGGCCGCCGGAGCCCCTGAACGTCGGCGAACTAAAGACTTCCCTTCGGCCACGATCCGATCAATCGATTGGAGCGCCTCGTCGGCTCCATTCTGGTATCGGGACTGATGCAGAATCGATATCTTGCCGCTACGCGACTCGATGATGCCCGAGCCGCCGACTTTTCTACGCTTGATGTGCTCCTTCGCTCCAGAAACTACGAGACCCATCGGGTCGAGGTCCTGGTCGTAGAATCCACCGTTCATGGCGACGAAATCTCCATTCGGCTTCTCGAAGAGTTGGTCGAGCCTGGCGACTTTTTTGGAAGGCAGAACTCGCAGATCTGCATTTGCCTTCGGAACGCGAATTCGGAAGGCAATCACTCTTTCGCCGTCGAAGAAAATTTCCTGCCGTTGCAATTCCATTTTGCCGGTCGACGCAACCTGCTCGACCTCGGCTACAGAGAGTCCGGTGTCATCGATGGCTTCGAACCCCATCGGTGTGGCGTGGGCGAAGACGCCGGCCGCCAGTACCAGAGTGAAAACGATCAGGAGGCGTGGATCGACTGCAAGATTTGATTTCATGTCACTGTCCCAAATGAGTGTGTGAGTAAGAGGTCACACTGCCGAACTCTCGTGGACTGATGATGAAGAGAATGTGCAGATCTTGTGGAGAGTCGAGACCGAGAACGAGAACGAGAACGAGAACCGGTACCCCGGCTTCCAGCCGGGAACACGAGTAACGAGTACACTGTTGAGCAATCCCCTCAGACCGTGGATGATTCATCGTGGAGGAACGGATGGCTAAGATACTCGTCGTCGATGACGACCCACATATTCGCGAGGTCGTGACTTTCGCGCTCGAGAACGCCGGATACGAGACCGAGGTCGCCGCAAACGGCGCCGAGGCGCTCGACGTCTTCGAGTCGTACGCGCCCGATGTCGTGGTGCTCGACGTGATGATGCCCGAGCTCGACGGCATCGAGGTCTGCCGGCGGCTGCGCGCAGAACATGCGACACCGATCTTCTTTCTGTCGTCGCGCGGCGAAGAACTCGACCGCGTCCTGGGGCTTGAAATGGGCGCCGACGACTACATCACCAAACCCTTCAGCCCCCGCGAGTTGGTCGCTCGCGTAAAATCGATGCTGCGTCGAGTCGACCTCGAAAACTCCTCGGACCAATGCGGCAAGAGCCTCACAGTCGGCAAGCTCTTCATCGACCCTGAGGCCCTGCAGGTCTCGTGGGACGGCACCCAGATCGACCTCACCCCCACCGAGTTCAACCTCATGAAGACACTCGCGAGACGTCCGACGAAAGTCTTCGATCGCGAAGCATTGATGCGGGGTTGCTACAATACGACGACCTATGTGAGCGACCGCACGATCGACAGTCACGTGCGCCATATTCGCGAAAAATTCGAGCCGACCGGGCATCAGCCCATCGAAACTGTTCACGGCGTCGGGTATCGACTCGCCCGGTAGTTGCGCTCGCGCGTACCCGACCTGGACTCGGGCCGCCGAGCTTGCGCTGCCATTCGCTGAAAGCTGACCGCGAATAGCTGCCCCCATTGTCAGTAGCTTTTCGGTATGTGATTTTCTGCGCGCAAGAGAAGCGCGTTACTATGTCTTCGCGCGCAGTGTTGCTTCGAGTGAATTCGACGAGGGCGCGCGGCGAAACGAGGTTGTGATTGTGACTCCTGATATGCGGCTCGGCCTGTCATGAAAGAGACCAAGAATGGCTGGCGACCGAGCGTCGTGCACATGCTGGTGGTGAGCACGATCGTCGTGCTCTTGCTGCCCATCGGAGGCCTCGGGGCGCTGCGCATCTACGACACCGAATTGATCCGGCAGACCGAGGCCGAATTGATCGCGCAGGCTGCCTTTGCCGAGTCGGCCTATCGACATGCGCTTCTCGACGAATTCGCAAGACGCTCGATCGACCCCAAGACCTACGGGCACAGGGCCGAAATCTACAAGCCACCCGAGGTCTCCGAAGACGGTGAGCGTCTCTTTCGCCCCATCGGGCTAAAGCTCGATCTGCGCAGAGGAGACGAGATTCGCCCACCCTGGCGCGACGAATTCACCGAACCCAAACAACCGGCAGACGCCGCAGCGCGAATGGCTGGCGAGCGCATCACGCGTCAGGTCGAAGAGGCGCAGCAGATCACTCTCTCGGGCATGCGACTCGTCGACCCCAACGGCGTCGTCGTCGCGAGCACCTTGCCGCGTGAGATGCACAGAGACATCAGTCATCGCGAAGAAATCGAGCGAGCGCTGCGCGGCGAAATCGTTCAGCTCCTGCGCGAAAAAGACCGAGAGTCGCCGCCGGGAGGTCTCGATACTCTGAGCCGTCGCAGTGTGCTGCGGGTCTTTGTCGCTTTGCCGATTCTCATCGAGAGGCGCGTCGTCGGTGCGGTCGTCTTTTCGCGCACGCCGATGACGCTCCAGAAAGCCATCTATCGAAATCAGGACACCTTCATCGGGCTTGCTCTCTCGCTCCTCTTACTTGCGCTCGCGCTGGCTCTGATTACGTCGGCGGCCTTTGTCTGGCCGATTCGTGCGCTCGTGCGACAGGTGCGACAAGTCAAAGACGGTGTCGGAGACTACGAACCCATCGACCGACCGGTGACGAGCGAGGTTGCCGAGCTATCGAGCTCGATCGCCGAGATGTCCGAGTCGCTGCGCGAGCGCGCCGACTACATTCGCAATTTTGCCCGCAGCGTATCGCACGAATTCAAGACTCCGCTGACATCGATGCGCGGAACGGTCGAGCTGCTGCAGGACCATTACGAGACGATGGATGACGAAAAACGGGAGTCCTTTCTCGAGATGCTCGAGCGCGACACCGACCGTCTGCACAGGCTCGTCGAGCGCCTTCACGAACTCGCCAGGGCCGATGTCGTGCGCCCCACCGGCGAGTCGTGCGATGCCAGTACGATCACGCGCGCCGTAGCGGCGAGACATGAGGTCGACCTCGTCGAAATCGAAGACGCCCTCGAGGCTCCGATGGACGACGAGGTCTTCGAATCCATCGTCTCGAATCTCGTCATCAACGGGCTGCACCACGGGGCGCGGCCGGTCGAAGTCTATCTGCGACGAGATCGCGGCGTGGTGCTCGAAGTCGTCGATCACGGGCCCGGAATCTCAGAAGCCAATCGAGATAAAATCTTTGACGAATTCTTCACGACTGCCCGAGACGACGGCGGCACCGGATTGGGGCTTTCGATCGTCCGTGCGCTCATCGAAACTCACGGCGGTGAAATCGAGGTCGAGACTGATGACACCACGGTTTTCTGCGTACGATTTCGCGACGAGATCCCGTAGCGCTTCGAATCTCGTCACTACGTGAGAGGTGTTCGAGTTCGCGGCTCGATGAAGTTTGGCCGCATCGCTGTCGACGCATCCCAACCCGGAGTTTAGGTCGTTTTGAGAGTCACTCGATAAACGAGGCGCTACCGCTACATCTACTCAGCCGAGATGAGGTTGGTGAAGAACTTCGCTCACCGACGATAGACCGCACCACCCACGATCGATTCAATAACCACCTGCGCCGCCGTGGCGGGGCGTGATGGGATGCCATGCCGTCTTAAACTCGACGAAGGGCATGATCGTGTACGGGGATTGTGAATCGTCTTTGCGCCAGTCTTTGGCGCTCATCTCATCGTAGAATTGCACGCGCTTGACGCTCTCGGCTGCTTCGATTCCGAGTTCTTTTCGAAACTCGCCGTCACCCCCGTAACACGCGATGGCATCGACGTCTTTATGACCGCTTACATGCCCGAGAAGCTCGTCTCGAAGGCCGGTCAGGATGTTGATAACTCCGCCCGGAAGGTCACTATTGTTCAGCACTTCAGCGAATTCCATGGCGATGGTCGGACCATTGTCGGCGTCGACGATGGCGACCGTGGCATTGCCCGACACGATCACGGGCGCGACGGCTGAAATCAGGCCCAGAAGCGGCGCATTCGTCGGGCAGAAAATCGCCACGACACCGGTTGGCTCGGGCATCGTGAAGTTGAAGTGCGACGATGCCACCGGGTTGGTCGAACCAAAGACCTGCACGTATTTATCGGCCCAGCCGCCGTACCAGACGAGCCGGTCGATCGCGCAGTCTACCTCGGCTTCGGCGTCGGCCGCCTTGTAGCCAGCGTGGTCGACGAGCGCGCTTTCGAACGAAGCGCGGCGCGCCTCGAGCATCTCGGCCATCCGGTAGAGGATCTGCGAGCGATTGAATGCAACGCGCCCGGCCCAACCGCCCTGCGCTTTGCGCGCGGCCAGCACGGCATCACGAAAATCTTTGCGAGAGGCATGGCAGATATTGGCCACGAATTCTCCCTTCGGGTTGGTGAACTTCAGATATCGACCGCTCTCGGTTCGCGGATATTTTCCGCCGATGTAGAGCTTGTAGGTCTTAAGGACCTTGAGTCGGCTTTCTTTTTTCTTTGCCATGGTCCTCACCCAATCTCGAGATAAGGAAGTAAACCGTGCCGCCCGCCTTCGCGGCCGAAACCGCTCTCTTTGTAGCCACCAAACGGACTGCTCGGATCGAATTTATTATAGGTATTGCCCCAGATGACGCCTGATTTCAGCGCGCCCGCGATCTTGAAGAGCTTGCTGCCCTTGTCGGTCCAGATGCCATTCGCGAGCCCGTACTCGGTGTTATTCGCCTTCTCGATCGCCTCTTCGGGCGTTCGGAAGGTCAGCACCGAGAGCACCGGCCCGAAAATCTCTTCGCGCGCGATGCGATGGGCCGGCGTGACGTCGGTGAAAATCGTCGGGGCCATGAAATAACCCGTCGACGGAAGGTCACATGTGGGCACATACATCTCGGCGCCTTCGTCCGAGCCGTGCGAGACGAGCTCCTTGATTCGCTCGAATTGCTCTTTCGAGTTGATGGCGCCGATGTCAGTATTCTTGTCGAGCGGGTCGCCCACGCGAAGTGTCGCCATGCGATGCTTGAGCTTGGCGATCACCTCATCGTGCACGTTCTCTTGCACCAGAAGGCGCGAGCCAGCGCAGCAGACGTGACCCTGGTTGAAGAAGATGCCGTTGACGATACCATCGACCGCCTGGTCGATGGGCGCATCGTCGAAGACGATATTCGCGCCTTTTCCACCGAGCTCGAGCGTCAGCTTCTTCGGGGTCCCGGCGAGTTGCCGCTGGATGAGCTTTCCGACTCCGGTCGAGCCGGTGAACGCAATCTTGTTCACGTCGGGGTGATTGACGATCGCGGCACCGGTCGCGCCCATGCCGTTCACGATGTTCACGACACCCGGCGGCAGATCGGCTTCTTGCAGAATTTCGGCCAATTTCATTGCCGTCAGCGGAGTCGTCTCGGCTGGCTTGAGCACGACGGTATTTCCCGTCGCGAGCGCCGGAGCGAGTTTCCATGCTGCCATCAGAAGCGGAAAATTCCACGGGATGATCTGCCCGGCCACGCCCAGCGACCGCGGCGCCGGTCCGGGGAAAGCCCATTCGAGCTTGTCGGCCCAGCCGGCATAATAGAAGAAATGCGCGGCAGTGGGATAAGGGAAGACATGGGAGCGTACGCGAGGGAGGCTGGTGATGTG
>CAYFTY010000005.1:20986-24056 GCA_964346045.1 uncultured Bradymonadales bacterium
GCCGGCATAATAGAAGAAATGCGCGGCAGCCAGCGGGATGTCGACGTCGCGGCTCTCACGGATCGGCTTTCCACCGTCTATCGACTCGAGGACGGCCAGCTCGCGGGACTTCTCCTGGATCATACGGGCGATGCGATAGAGGTACTTCGCTCGCTCGCGTCCCGGCATATCCTTCCAGTATTTGTCGTACGCTTTGCGCGCCGCCTTCACCGCCGTGTCGACCGTCTCTTCGGTACCTTCGGCAAATTCGGCCGTGACCTCTTCGGTCGCCGGATTGATCGACTGAAAATACTCGGCATCCTCCGGCTCGACGAACTCGCCGCCGATGAAGTGGCCGTAGCGTTTCTCGTGTCTGGCGAAATCCGTTCCCTGCGGCGCGGGAGCGTACTCCCACAGATCGCCGAAGAGCAGGTCTTTCACCCCGGTCGTTTTCTTTGGTTGGTTCATGGTGGTCTCGGGCTTAATCGGGCTGAATGGAGCCTACGGTCTGAACCCTAAACAGGCAAGCAAGGAGGATTGTACACCGGCCTTCAACCCATCGTGGGATCTGCATCATTTGTAACTCTTTTGACTACACACCCTTGTATTTGGCGAATTGTCCGTATGTTTTCCATACAGCCGAATTTGCCCGCTGCGAATTCAACTCCCGACGAAGCACTGAAGTTGGCAGACGCTTCACGTTCCTGCTCGGCAAAGAAGACGTGCCGAGTCTCGATGAATCTCTCAGCGTGAGTGCGACTCACTTCGGGCTCGGGCTCGGGTATTCGTACTCATTTTAGTGGCCTGGGTCACCAGGTGTGACGAGGAGACGCTTCGGATGACTCGAGTCACCCTCGAAAATTCATCACGTTTGTGGCGCTTCAATGACATGGATGTCAGGGATTCGCGTGAAGATCACTGCGTCGAGGTATCGACCAGACGCTGCGAAGGCGTGCATGTGACTGATTACCATGCACTTTCGACCCACCTGAAAACATTTGGCACGAGACATGCAAAAGTAGGCTGTAGAGGGAAGCCGAGACAAAATCCCCAACCGTTCTAGCGCGTTTCCTCGAGGATGCGGACGTCGATTCGACGTCCGCTTCTCTTTTCTTGGGGGTTCAGGAGTCGTCGCCGAGTTGATCGGGCGCCGTCTCTGACCCCGCAACCTTCTCGTACTGGCCTTTCGCAACTTTCTTGTAGGTCGTAAAGCCCTGCTTTTCAGTGTTTTTTTCGCTCAAGATCTGGCTGTCAGAGCGCACGGTCGCGGCCCCGGAAATCACACGCTTCACCTTGGTTTTGCAGGTGAAACACTCGGTCAGCGGGTCTTCTCCGGGCCTCTGAAAGAAATCGAAGCCCTCCGCGCAGTTCGCGCAGCCGCCCTCGACCGCTATGTATTCGTAGATTGGCATCTATGACATCTTGATCACGACCCTGTGAACTGCAAGAAGAGTTCTCAAAGACCAGCCCCTATCGCCTGCGGTCAAATATCGTCTCTCGCGGCGCGAGCCGCGCCGTATCCCACCGAGCGAAGCGACGGCGCCGTGTCCCGCGACCAACGGAAGCGCAGTTCTGCAGACACACGTAGCGGCAGCCGCCTCAGGCATGACCTGCTTTGCCCATCATCATGAATGTGGTTTCGTCGATCCCCAGGCGTTCGAGGGCCGCGTCCCACACGGTCTCGAAATCCCGATCAAAGACGAGGTCGTCTTCGAAATCGAGTAAGAGCCAGCTGCCATCTTCGATCTCAGACTCGAGCTGGCCCGGCCCCCATCCCGAATATCCGATATAGGGCCGAAAGGTGCTGACATTCTGACCGTAGGCAAACTCCTCGATCGAATCAGCCGTGCCAGTCAGCCGCCATGCATCGTGAAAACGCAGCTCGGCCGTCTCGTCGAGCTCGGCAATACCACCTGCTGAGCCGTTCGACGTCTCGTCCTGATGAATCACCCAGAGCTGTTCGACACGAACGGGCCCGCCAAAAAAGACGTGCTGGTCGTAGCAGGTATCCAAAATCTCGTTCTGGTCGATCTCGACCATCTCGAGGAGCGACCCGAAATCGACTTCGAGTGGTTTGTTGACAATGAATCCCATGGCGCCTTCTTCGTCGTGGTGGATCATGACGATCACTGAACGTTCGAAGACACTTCCGTCCAACTTGGGAGAAGCCACGAGAAAACCAGGGGCGAGCGTGTCGGTTCGAGACATGAAGTACACCGTTCGAAGAGACGAACACATGATAACGAATAAGAGGGCTCGCAACCAACGTCCCGGCGGCCCTCTACCAGTTTAACTTAATCGGCGTCCGAAGATCTTCCCACGGGCTGGCTGAGATCAAAGCGAGGCGGGATGGGTTCTATGACCTTCAGGTATCGAATCGAGTCTTCGTCATCCGCCACGACGCTGGCTCGTTCACGGCATTCGATGGCATCGAAGTGGGCACATACGCGTCCTTTCTCGACGACAAACTCACCCGCTTTTTGCTCGCCGAATGGCTGCACGAATTCGAGCGTGGATCCTGCGGTTTCGAGATAACACCAGAGGGTCTGGTCGAGAGCGCGATAGCAGAGTCCATCGACGGCATCGACCTTTTCGGGCCCTTTGACCTCAAGGGCCTCGGCGTCGGTCGAATAGGCCACAGGTTTCTCGTCGACGACCGCGAGAAAGGCGAGTGCCCACGACTCGCCAAGGTGCGCGATCGTGGCTTGAGAAGCGCCCTCGACGAGTGTTCCCTTGCTCGGATATCTATCTCCGTCATCGGCTCGGATTTCACCCCACTCGACGGCGCCATCTCGATGCCTGACGAGCCAGTAGCCGAAATGTTCGCAATCGTCGCAGAGGTAGTCGACCGACGACCATGATGCGATATCTTCGAGATCGAGCTCGAGAGGTTGCCCGCTCTCTCCGATGATGCGCACGACTTTGCCATCATGACGAATGGCATAGGTATTATCGTACGAAACGATACCGCCGTCCTGGCTCATCAGCTTCCAGCGGCCAAATACGCTCACGTCAGCGACGTTTTCGACGGCCTCTACACGCCTGGGAAGTTGATTGTACCCGCCCCAACAGGCGAGTTTGCCGGTCTCGG
>CAYFTY010000006.1:0-22861 GCA_964346045.1 uncultured Bradymonadales bacterium
CCTGGATCTGCTTCGATGAAACGCTCTCTGATCTACGCCCTGGTGGGGCTGATGGTGGTTGCGGCGAGCTGCTCGGCCGATGCGCCGAGCGACAACCTTCCGCCCGAGCTTCAATTCGACGTGCAGCCCGAGCTCGAATGGACCGCCGGTGACGGCATCATTCGCGTGACGGTGACCGCGGAAGACCCCGAGGGCGGGCCGATCGATCTCAGCGTCGATGGTCCCGATCGAGCCGACTTTCGCGACCAGGGAACATGGGGCGTTTTTACCTGGGATCCTCTGCCCCAGGACGTGACTCCGGCGGATAGCCCGCCGACGCAGGTGATTTTCATCGCCGAGGACCAGCGCGGCGCCCGCGCCGAGAAGGTTCTCTTCATCACGGTGTTGGCCGGAAACGGCATTCCGCAGTTCCAGAACTCCACGAGCATTCTGCATAACGTCGAAAGCAACGATCCGGTCGCCTTCGACGTGACGGTGCGAGACGACGATTCGAGCTCGGTCGCCATCCGCATGCCCGACGGGTTCGCCCCCGAAGGTGCAGAATTCACCCGCACCGGGGATTTCACCGGACGTTTCGGCTGGGAGCCCGGCCAGGAACAGCTTCAGCAACGTGTTCATACGGTAAAATTCGTCGCAGACGACGGGCAGAACGACCCCGTCGAGCAAGACGTCACCATCATCCTCAAAAAGTCCTCGACGACCGAACCGACGACGAATCCCGGCGATAGCGATTGCGAATTCGAGCAATATGTTTCGTACGAGCCGCTCGAGGCTCAGCGTGGCACTGAGGATTACCGCATCACCGCCTCGCTCACTGCTCTCGGCCAACAAGAGTTCGAAAAGCTGGTGTTGAATTATACCAACGGAGACGTGAACGACTCGGACCTCGAATGGGAAAGCGTCGATATGACCGCAAACGGGGACATCTTTGCGGCCGCGATCCCAAACCCGGTGCTCGCATCGGGCGATTCCGAGACCTATTTCTTTGAGATCTGCGCGATCGACGAAGACGACGATAGCGATTTGCCATCGGTCTACTGCGGCCCCACGAGCCGCTACGAGAGCTTCATCGCCTATGCGCCCGACGCGCCCAGTTGTATCGGCGTTCCGGTCACCGATATCGAATTCGAATTCGCGCGCGATATCGAAAAACGGTGGAAGTCTGGAAAGGCGTGCATCGACGGTGGTGATGTCTGGCGGATCGGGCTGGGCACACAACAAGAAGCCCGCGTCTTTGTGATCTATCCGCGCGGTCAGAAGCCGCTCGTCGAGATCTACGACGAGAATCGGACGCTCGAGGGCACGGCAAACGCGCTCGATTGCACCGGAATGAGTGAATACAGCTTTGAAAACACCGGGGCGCCGACCAATAAATTCATCCAGGTGACCGGAACGGATGATGCCCCCGATACGCCCTATCACATCGTCGGCTACATCTCGGATCTCACCGACGATGCGTCGTGTGCAGATTCGAATTACGAGCCTAATGACACCACCGCAGAGGCCATCGAGGTCAGTGAGGGTATGAGCTCATTCAATCCGATGGAAATTTGCCGCCCTGCTGATATCGACCTCTACGCGATCGACCTTCAGGAGGGGCAAAACGTCGTGGCCACAGCGCGTTTCACCGACTCGATCGGAGATCTCGACATGATCCTCTACGGGCCCGATCAGGCCACCGAGGCCGAGACCCGGGGTAATGGCATCCGCTTTTCGCTGGGAATCGGCGATGTCGAGGACATCGATTATACGGCCACCCAGAGCGGCACACATTGGCTGACTGTCTATACCGTCGACAACCCCAACCGATACTCGATCGAATTCGACGTGAGCACCGAGGTCCAATGCGTCGACGATGACCTCTTCGAGCCCAACGACACACAGGGCAATGCCCGGCTTATGCCCGAGCAACGCTCGGAGAACATCGAGATCTGTACCGGCAACGAAGACTGGTATTATTTTCCAGTCCTCGACTGGCAATTCGAGAGCTTCATCATCGAGATCGACGTCACGACCGGAGATCTTGCAGACCTCGAATTCGAGATATGGGACCTCTTTGGATCGATAGCCAGCGGCCGCGAAGAAAACGGAAAACTCGTGGCCGACTTCTTTCCTTTCATCAACGGCGACCACTACGTCGTGGTCCGTTCGACGGGAGAAGCCGAGTATGCGGCTACACTCTCGGTGAATTTTTCGATATGAACACGGACCTCTAGTTGGCGTCATGGACGCCGAGTCGATCGGCGATTGAGCATATGATGATGAATCAGCACACCCGGCGCGTCTCGAACGCGCCTTTCTTGCGTATTTTCTTTTGCGTTTTTCTGGCCCTGAGCGTCTTCAGCGGCTGCTCGGACCAAGCAACGGATGACCCGTGCAGCGGGGTGACCTGCGACTTTGGAAGCTGCAACCCCGATACGGGTGAATGCGAGCCCCCGACATGTGAGGCACGTATCGACTGCCCCGTCGGGTTCGGGTGTGAAGACGGAGTGTGCACTGCAGATATCCAGTGCGACGAAGACAATCCCTGCGAGAGAGGTGTCTGCACCCAGGGCGCCTGCGTGAACGCCGAAATCTGCACCAGCAAGAGTTCGTGTTTACTCGACCACGATTGCATCGATGGTGTCTGCACCTTCGATGCATGCGCCGATGTGATCTGCGAAAGGGGTGTCTGCGAAGCCGACACCGGCGAGTGCGTCAACAATGATTTCTGCACGGCCGAAACCGAAGAAGACGACTGCATCGATGGATTCTTCTGCTACGGACAGGTCTGCTCGACTCCCGAAGAAGTATGCACGGGAGTGACCTGCGACCGAGGCGTCTGCGAAGCCAGCATCCAGGGCTGCATCAACGCTTCGGAATGCGTCGAAGACACCGATTGTCTCGAAGATTTCTACTGCGACGAAAATAATAATTGTGCCCCGAATGTCTGCGATGAAAACTTCATTCGGTGCGCGCGCGGTGTCTGCGAAATCTCGACCGGAGATTGTATCAACGCCGAGACCTGCACCGCACCCGAGGAGTGTACGGACGGGTTTTCGTGTATCGAAGGCACCTGTACGCCCACCGGCGAGGAATGTGGGGAAGAAGGATGCGAAGGAAATCGCGTCTGTCAGGTCGACAGCGCCAACCTCTCAGCTGAGTGTGCCGAAAACCCCAACGGGTGCTTCCGCGCCCTCGATTGCGACAGCCCGCGCGTCTGCCGCGACGGCGCATGCGAAGCTCCGCAGGCCTGCGAGCCCGACGGGTTCGAACCCAATGATCTCGAAGCAGATGCCACCGATTTTCTCGGCGAAGCCATCGCCAATTCGCTCGACGGAACGCTCTGCTCGGGCGATGTCGACATCTTCACCTATGATACCGCAGCCGACGACGACTTCACCGGAACGCTGATCGTCGACCTCCAGCCTTTTGCAGAAGACATCGGCCTGGGCGGCCTTTCACTCGAACTGGTCGACCCCGACGGAACCGTCGTGGACACGATCGAAGGCGACCAGGAGCGTCTGCGCATCGAACACACCGTCGGCGTACTCGGCCGTGGGGTCTACACCATCCGCGTCGGAGAGGGCGATCTCGACGACGACGGTGCAGGCGACGTCGCATTTGCCGGGATTCGTTACGGGCTCTTCGTCGACCTCATGGAGCCCGGGCTCGCCGACGCTTGCCCGAACGCTCCTGTACTCTCCACTTCGGTCGAATCTGGAAATTCGACCTCGGGCGCATCGTTTCAGTTTGGCTCGACGTGTACCAGCCCGGACAATCCGGCCGGCGAGGACATCTGGCGATTCGAGGTCACCGAAGCATCGTTCGTCACGTTGCGAGTTACACCGACGACAGACGGGGGTACGCTGACCTTCTCGGTCCGAGAGCGTTGTGAATCCCTGACGTCTGAGTTCTTCTGCATCGACCAGCCCAATCGCGGAACGGCTCTGCAATTCGCCGAAGTACTCGCCCCTGGAAGCTACTACGTCCTGGTGCAGGGCCGCTCGGGCGGAGAGGGTGAGGCATACGACATCCAACTCAATCAGGCCCCTGTGGTATGCGGCGACGCCGATTCAATGTGTGTCGATGCGAATACCGCTCGATTCTGCAACGCCACGCGAACCGGATTCGACACCGAAAACTGCGCGCTGGGCTGCGATATGGACCTCGGTCTCTGCACGCGCCTCGAGAGCGATATCTGTCGTACCGCCATCGATGCCACCATGGGGTATAACGGCACCATCGACTGGGACACCCTCACCAATGACTACGATCCGGCAGCCGGCGGTTGTGTGCCGAATAGCTCGGGGACTCAGACCGACGGACCCGATGCGTCGTATCTCGTGCGTGTGCCGGCCGATTCGGTACTCGAGGTCTTCCTCGACCGCCAGAGCGGCGATTACGTCTCGCTCTATCTGACCCGCAATTGCGACCGCCTCGAGACCGACTGCCTCGTCGGTGTCAACGAAGGACTCTTCAACGACGAAGAATTGACGTGGGTCAACGATACTGGAATCGAGCAAGAGCTATACGTGATTGCCGACATCGAAGAGAGCTTCAGCTACGGTACGGCGACCATCGACATCTCGACCCAGGCTCAGATCTGCACGCCGAATACCGCGACCTGCACAGGCGCGGGCGAAGTCGAATCGTGCAATGATACCGGTACGCAGCAAACGATCACGCCCTGCACCTTTGGTTGTGCCAATGGCGCCTGCAATCCGGTCACGAATAATCAATGCACCACACCGATCGATATTTTGGCCGAGCCCAACCAGACCTTCACCGGCTATATCGACGAGTACACCACCGGCTTCAACCCTGGCTTTTCGGGTTGTACCGGTTCGAGCGCCTTTGGTCCTGAAGCCTATTTTACGTTGAGCGGCAACGACGGTGATGTCGCGACAGTCACGCTCGATGGCGCCTACGACGTCTCGCTCTGGGTCACGACCGACTGCGCGAATGCAGCGGATTCATGCGTGATCGGAAGCGACGAAGGCTCCTCGAATATCGAGCAGATCCAATGGGTCATCGACTCGACGCAGACCTACACGATCGTCGCCGACTCGACCTCTTCGTTCTCGGCGTCGGGCGAATTCACGGTCTCAGCGAGCGTGCAGACTCCGAGCTGCACTCCGGGCACGCTCCTCGGCTGCAATGGCTCATCGCTCGAGTTCTGCTCCGATCTGGGCATCCCGACCGGGTACGCATGCAGCACCACCTGCACTGGCTCGGCCTGTGATGACCCGACCGGCCAGGCCTGCATCGACCCGATTGTCCTTACCGACGGCATGATGGTCAGCGGCGACTTCAACACCAGTAATACGATCAACCCCGGTGACGGGCTCGTCGGAAGCTGTTCGATCCCCAACTTCGATGCGCCGGACGGCAATGACACCATCTATGCGGTCGACCTGCAGGCAGGTCAGTTCTTGCTCGCCGACTATACGGCCTCGACGAGCACGGCGATCGCCTACGTCCTGACCGACTGCGCCAATGACCAGAGCTGTGCCGCGGTCAGCGAAGAGGGAAGCAGCGGCTCGATCCGCTATGAAGCCCCGGCCAATGAACGAGTGTTCCTCGTCATGGACCGCACTTCCACCTCGACTACCGGTACCTACGATATATCGGTTCGTGTACAATTCCCGAATTGCACTCCAGGCATCACCGGTTCTTCATGTCAGAGTGACGGCGTCACACTCGATTATTGCGATGGATTCGGATTCACGGCGCAGTACACCTGCTCTTCGAGCTGTTCGGGCACCTCATGCGTGAACCCCAATGGCGACGTGTGCCCCGAGGCAATCCCGGTCATTTCGGGCCAGTCCGTGACCGGTGATTTCGACAATATCACCAATCATATCGAGACCCAGGCGCCGATCGACGGACAATGCCGCGTCGATTCTGGAAACGAGCCAGACGGGCCTGACACCATCTACGCGATCGACCTTTTCGCCGGAGACGTACTCGACCTGAATCTGCAGACCACCTATTCGAGCGCCATGATCTACGTGCTCGA
This sequence comes from uncultured Bradymonadales bacterium, assembly GCA_964346045.1. Taxonomy (GTDB): domain Bacteria; phylum Myxococcota_A; class Bradymonadia; order Bradymonadales; family Bradymonadaceae; genus CAYFTY01. The sequence continues at coordinate 6,002 of CAYFTY010000006.1, forward strand.
AAATTGCGAGAATCGCTCGTCGTGCGTGGCCGGAAACACGACCCGCGGGCCCCAGCGACTGAGCTTCCAGGCTGCAAAGACGGGAACCCATTTTATCGTCGTCGACGGAAGTCTCTCGTTCGGCGACACGGACATGTACACCCTGGATATCAATATTTTGCCGGGCGCGATCTGCGCGCCGAATACGACGCGATGCGATATTTCGGGTACAGCGGTCGAGTTCTGCGACGCGACCGGAGCCTCGATCGAGCAGACGCTCGTCTGCCCCCTCGGCTGCAGCAACGGGGCCTGTGATCCGCTGCCCTCGTCAAACTCCTGTGCGACTGCGACCTATGTCGCAAACGGCACCTACATGATCGACACCTTCACGGCGTATACCGACGATCACGACATGACGACGGCAAGCTGTGTCAACGACGACACCCCCGGCCCCGACTCGTTCTATGCCGTCGATGTGCTCGCCGGACAGATCCTGCACGTCGAAGTGGCGTCGCTGGGATCCGACAATCCGGCCGTCTATGTCTTCCGCAACTGCAGTGATATCGAAGGCAGTTGCCTGGCCGGCGCGGGCGCCGATAGAAACGACACCTCTGAGATCTTCTATCTCGCGCAGGCCACCGAGCAGCTTCTGGTCGGTGTGGACAGTGAATTCAGCAGCGCCGATGAACCCTATGAGTTGCTGATTGAAACGTTGAGCCAGGAATGCCTGCCCGGGCAGGCGACCTGCTCACTCGACGGCATTTCGCTCGACGTCTGCAACGAATTCGGACTTTTCGAGAGCGTGACGTGTCCCTCGGGAACGTGCTCGGGCAGCAGCTGTGCCAACCCGACTGGCGAGCTCTGCTTCGACGCAATTCCGATGCAGGATGGCGATACGTTCATGGGCGATTTCGATGACTTCAATGACGACCTCAACCCCGGCATTGCCTCGGGATCATGCTATTACGAATTCGGAATGGCACCCGATGGACCCGATGCTGTTTTCTCAGTCGACCTCGCCGCGGGTGAAAAGGTCAGCGCCGATCTGACGTCGAGCTCGTCGTCGGCGACCCTCTATATCCTCGACTCGTGTACCTCGTCGACGGCCGGTGCATGCGTCGAATCGTCACCGGCCGAAAAGTTCATCGAATATACGGCAGCAGTCGCCGGGACGTACTACATCGTGGTCGATTCAGACCTCTCGTCGGATTCGTCGTCGTGGACACTCGATGTCGACATCGACCCTGGCTTCGCCTGCACGCCCGGCTCGAGCTCATGTGAGAACGGCGTGGTGACGGTATGCTCCAATGACGGACGCTCGATCCTCTCACAGACAAGCTGCCCCAACGGTTGTTACAACCGACTGGCCTGTGCAGGGGTGACGACTGCACCGGAGACCTGTGCCGACGCCGTCCCCGTGACGCAATCCATCAGCTTCGTGGATACCTACGACCGCTTCACCGACGACTACAATCTCAGCTCGGCCAGCTGCGTCGGAAACAGCACACCTGGACCCGAGGCCATCTACGAAGTCACGATGCCGGCCAATACGATCCTCTTTGTCGACGTGCGTGCGGGCTACGAATTCGACGACCCGGCTATCTACGTCTTCACCGACTGCATGTCTCCCGAGATGAGTTGCCTGGCAGGCGCACATAATAGCGACGACAAGGTGAGCCTGACCTACACGTCGACGGTGGCCGAAACGGTGTTTGTCGCCGTCGACTCGGACTCGTCGTTCGATAACGATCCTTACGAGCTCGACTTCCGCTTTCGTGCGGTCGAGTGCACGGGAATGCAGACGCAATGTGCAGGAGATGATCTTCAGACCTGCAATAGTATCGGCCTCTTCGAGACCAGCGAGTGTGCCTTCGGGTGCACCAGTGGGGCATGCAATCCTCCGCCCAACGATCTCTGCTCGGGAGCCATCGACGTCACGGCCGGCGGTACCTTTGAAGCTCCGATCGAACAATACGCCAATGATTACGACCCGACCGGGCCGATGGGTATGGTCGATTCGTGCACGGGCCAGGATGCCCCCGGTCCTGACGCCATCTACTCGATGAATCTGAACGCCGGCGACTTTGTCGACGTCACGATGACCATGAGCTCGATCGACGATCCCTCGCTCTGGATTTCAGACTCGTGCACCGATGGCCTCGACGCCGCCCAGAGCTGCGTCATCGGCGTCGACGAATTCGGAAATCAGGAACGATTACAATTCATTGCACCGTCGGGTGGCACCTACTTCATCTTTGCGGATGTCGACGATGGAGGGACCGTCACCGGCGATATGACGCTCGACGTGAGCATCAATCCGGCGGGTACATGCACGGCCGGAGCCGCGAGCTGCAGTGATGCGGACACCGTGCTCTACTGCGACGATAATGGAACCCGCGAAGTCAGCGCGACCTGCAACGGTGGCTGCCTGAACGGGGTCTGCGGAATGCCCACCGGCGAAGCCTGCTACGATCCGATCGATGTGACGGCAGGTGGACTATTCACGGTCGACATGGATGCACGTAGTAACGATTACGAGCTGCCCCCAAATGGCTGCGTACTCAATGACACCCCCGGAAACGACGCGGTGCTTTTTGCAGACGTAGCGGCTGGCGACCTTCTGCATGTCGATGTCACGGGAGCATCGGGCTCGAACCCGGCGCTCTATCTGACGCGAGATTGCACGCTACTGCGTGATGACCTGAACAGCGGCTGCGTACTCGGCCAGAATCGGGATGGTACAGACGGCGAGCTCGTCTATCGCGCGGCCACAGCCGAGCGTGTTTATATCGTGCTCGACGCGACTTCATCGGCCACCGATGGTGGACAGTGGGACATCAACGTGACCAATGGAACGCCAACGTGCACGCCCGGTGCGACCTCGTGTCAGGATGCGATGACGCTGCAGTGGTGCGAGCCCAACGGCACTGGATTCGTGACCCAGACCTGCACCGGCGGCTGCTCGATGGATGCCTGCGCGACGCCCTCGGGCGATACCTGTGGCGATGCGATTCCGCTGACTTCGGGCGTGGCCGCCAGTGGCGATTTCGGGGGCTCGAGCGCCGTCGATTTCGGTCAGGGGCGCATGGGAACGTGTCTGATGCCCGACGCCCAGCCCGGAACCGACACGACCTATTATCTCGATCTGCTCTCGGGCCAGACGGTCGACGTCTCGTACACGAGCAATTCGAGCTTTGCGATGATGTATATTACGACCGACTGCGCAGACGCCGAAGGATGTCGTGCAGCGGCGCCGGACAGCGCTGGCTCGGGAAGCGCTTCGTACACTGCGACTCAGGACGAACGCGTCTACATCGTGATGGATCGCGCGCTTTCGGGCTCGAATTCGGCATCGACCTACTCGGTGACAGCGACCGTCCAGTGAATCTTGCGGCGGGTGCACCCACGTCTGTCGCGTGAAAAGGAACGCCGCGCAACGTGGCGAAAGGGAGAAAAATGGAAGTCTTGCGCACGCCTGACGAGCGCTTCGGCAATCTGCCTGACTACCCATGGGAGCCTCATTATCTCGAGGTTCCCTGCGTCGAGGGCTCGGCCGAAACGCTTCGCATGCACTATATCGACGCCGGAAGCACCGACGGTCGGCTCGTGCTTCTTCTGCACGGCGAGCCTTCATGGTCGTTCCTCTACCGAAAGATGATCCCCATCTTCGAAGAAGCTGGCTTTCGCATCATCGCACCCGACCTGGTGGGATTCGGGCGCAGCGATAAACCAGCCCGCACCGAAGACTATACCTACGAGCGTCATCTTTTCTGGCTTGGTGAGCTGGTGCGAGAACTCGACCTCGAAGACATCCACCTGATCTGTCAGGACTGGGGCGGGCTCCTTGGCCTGCGGCTGCTCGCCGCCGAGCCCCAGCGATTCTCGAAGATCGTGGCGGCCAATACGTTCTTGCCCACGGGCGAAGAGAAATTCCCGGACGCATTTTTCAAATGGCGAGAGATGTCCCAGAAGATGCCCGAGTTTTCTTCGTCGACTGTGCTTCAGATGGGTACGGTTCACGAGCTGCAACCCGACGTGCTTGCCGCGTACGATGCGCCGTTTCCATCCGAAGAATACAAGGCAGGCGCTCGTGTATTTCCAGCACTGGTGCCTACCCAAGTCGATGCTCCATCGGCCGCCGAAAACCGCAGAGCATGGGAGACGCTCGAGACCCTCGAGCTGCCGTTTCTGACCGCATTTGCAGATTCGGACCCCATCACGGGCGGTCTCGAGCGGAAGCTACAGGATCGTATTCCGGGATGTCGCGGTCAGACCCATCAGACCATCGAAGACGCCGGTCACTTCTTGCAGGAAGACCGCGGACCAGCACTTGCCCGAGCGGCGCTCGCGTTCTTCCTCGCCTGAATCTGCGCAGTCAGGCTTGCATCGCTCAATAGAAATAGAGCACGAGGAGAGTCCCACCCCAGAGCGCCAGATTCACCAGAAAGGGGGGATCGGTGAGCATCAGATCGGTCGGGCTCTCGTCGGTATCTTTGGACAAAAAGAGATAGAAACGGGTGATACCAAAAACGGTGAACGGGATCGTCGCCGGCAGGTATTTCGACGAAAAGGGTGTCGCCACGTGGCGCAACGGCTGGTCGGGAAGCGACGCCGTCAGAGTGTAGATCGTATACGAGGCGATGGTCAGACCGGCGACGAAGAGCGCGGCAAAGTTCAGGTGTTCGCTGCGGTAGTACTTCAGAACGTGGCGGACCTTATCGGCGCGGCCGAGCTCGACGAGTCGCAATTCGTTCATTCGCTTGCCCAACGCGAGATAGAGCGCGAGCAAGAAGGTGCAGGCGATGAGCCAGTACGACATCACCACGTCCTCGAGCGCCCACGCACCCGCCATCACGCGAAATACGAAGCCCACGGCGATGATCGTCACGTCGATATAGGGGACATGCTTGAGCTTCATCGAATAGGCGACGTTCATCGCCAGATACGCCGTGAGCACCGAGCCCGCCCGAGTATCGAGCCAGAACGCGATTCCGATGCTGCCGAAACCAAAGACGAGGGCCGCGATGCGGGCGACCGATATCGGCAGGGCGCCTCTTGCGATGGGCCGATTTTTTTTGACCGGATGATTCCGATCTTTTTCGACATCGAAAATGTCGTTCATCAGGTAGACGGCACCGGCTCCGAGACTAAAAAGCAGCGCCATCGCCAGACCCCGACCGAGCTGCTCGGGCACCAGAAACGCCTTGGAGAAAAAGAGTGGCGCGAGCACAAAGAGGTTCTTGACCCACTGGTGGGGCCGCATGCTCTTCAGGATACCTTTGAAGATCGAGCCGGCAGAAACGTCTTCTTTGGGCCCCTCCGAGGTTGCCTCGGGTGCTGATTCGGTCATGGTAGAGCTCGATGAATGCTTGCCAGAACGAGCAGTTGCTTTATAAAAGCAGACCGGGCCCTATGTCACGGATCGAGTTTATTTGAACGCGAGAAATGGCATCCGGTCGATGCTCCCGCCCCTTCGGGATGAAGAGACGTTGGATTGATGAGTGAGTTAGCTACCAACTTCGGCCTCGATATGACGTGGCAGATCGCCGTGCTCGTCGCGTATTTCGCGATGCTGGCGCTCCTCTCGTTTTACGGGTCGCACCGCTACCTCATGGTCTACCTCTATCGGCGACACAATGGACCCGATCCCGAGCCGGCCGACCGCTTCGACGACGAAGACCTGCCCGTCGTGACACTGCAGCTGCCACTTTTCAACGAACGCTACGTCTGCGAGCGATTGATCGACGCCGTCTGCGAGATGGATTATCCAAGAGACCGGCTCGAGATTCAGGTTCTCGACGACTCGACCGATGACACGACAGCGATCGCAGAGCGTGCCGTCGACCGGTGGTCGCGCAGCGGCGTCGACATCAAGTTGATTCATCGCGAAGACCGCACGGGATACAAAGCGGGAGCCCTCGAAGAGGGACTTGCCGTCGCGCGAGGTGAATTCGTCGCCGTTTTCGATGCCGACTTCATCCCCGGCCCGGACTACTTGCGCGAGACCGTTCACCATTTCACCGACGACGAAATCGGCATGGTGCAGGCGCGCTGGGAGCATATCAACCGCAAGTACAGCCTGCTCACGCGAGCTCAGGCGATACTTCTCGACGGCCATTTCGTCATCGAACACACGGCGCGCAATCGCTCGGGCCGCTTTTTCAATTTCAACGGCACAGCAGGCATCTGGCGCAAATCGACGATCGCCGACGCCGGAGGCTGGGAGCACGACACGCTCACCGAAGACCTCGACCTCTCGTATCGAGCGCAACTCAGAGGTTGGAAGTTCGTCTTTTTGCGAGACCTCGGCGTGCCAAGTGAGCTCCCGGTCGAAATGAGCGCCTTCAAGTCGCAGCAGCATCGATGGGCCAAGGGGTCGATCCAGACCGCCATGAAGCTCTTGCCGACCGTTCTCAAGAGCGAGCAACCCCGGCGCATCAAGCTCGAAGCCTTCTATCATCTCACGGCCAACGTCGCTTATCTCTTGCTCGTCGTGCTCGCTCTTTTGATGCCGATCGCCACGATCATACGGGTTCATGAAGGCTGGTACGTCACTCTCATGGTCGACCTGCCGATCTTCATGGGCGCGACGTTCTCGATCTGCACCTTCTATTACACGTCACAGCGCGAGCTCGGGCGACCGCGCCTCGAGATCATCAAGTTATTGCCGGTAGTCATGGGCCTGGGCATCGGAATCTCACTCAACAACTCCAAAGCTGTGCTCGAGGCATTCGCCGGACACGAATCTCCCTTTGTGCGCACTCCCAAATACGCCATCCAGAAGACCGGTGAGAAATGGGCATCGAAGCTCTACATCAAGAAGTCGACCTTCCTGCCGGCTCTCGAATTTGCCTTCGCCGGCTGGTTCACGGCCTCGATCGCATTCGTGCTCATTTTTGCGCACGATAGTCTCTACAGCCTCCCCTTCATGATCCTCTTCCAGTTTGGATTCCTCTACGTCGCCTGTCTGAGCGTGACGCATGCCGTGCAGGTGCGCATCGAGCGCGCGCGAGGTCGGCTCGAAGAACCCAATCCGGCCTCGTGAAAGACGCTCTTGCGAACGTGCCGGCGCGTGATGTCGTGGCGGCCATCCTGCTCTTTGCAACGACGGTGGCCATGGTTGCCGTCGTCGAGTTTCGCCCCGTCGCAACGCTCTGGCTCTACGCCGGACTTTTTTTACCGTACGCGTTTTTTGTCCATCGCTCGTTTTCGCCCCGCACGCTTAGCCCGGCCCTGGTCGTGGCGATTGCGCTGGCGGTACGCTTTGCCCTGGCGTTTGCCGAGCCGGTGCTCAGCGACGATATTTTCCGATATGTCTGGGAGGGCCGCGTCAGCCTGGCGGCCCATAACCCCTTTTATCTCGCGCCTGACTCCGAAGTCCTCGTCAATCTGCGCGATGCCGAGATCTGGCCGAACATCAATCATGCGTCGGTCCCGACGATCTATCCGCCGATGGCGCAATTCGCGTTTGCCTTCAACGCATTGTGGCAGGGCGGCACCACCTCGATGCGCCTCATTTTCATCGCCGTCGAGGTGTTGACGGTGTTCATCCTCTGGCGATGGACACGCTCGAGCGAGGGCTCATGGAAGATCCCTGCGCTCACGATTTATGCACTGAACCCTTTGGTCTTCGTCGAGACGGCCTGGAGTGGTCATCTGGACGTCATCGCATGGTGTTCACTCATCCTGGGGCTGGCTGTCTGGCAGAAAGGAGACGAAGCCTCCCATGGCGCCCATGCCGGGCTCTGGCTCGGCATGAGTATCGCCTCTAAATTCCTGGGGCTAATGGCCCTGGCAGCCATCGTCTTTGCGCCCCCTCGCCGCGACTGGCGCACGGCACTTCGAAAGCGAGGCGCGATGCTCGCGACAGTCTTCTTGATCGTTGGCGTCTCGTATCTTCCCTACAGCGAAGCGGGGCCCAACCTCTTCAGCGGGCTCGGCACCTACGCTGCAAGTTGGCGTAGTAATGACGGCGCATTCCGACTGGTTTCGGACACGACCCAGAGCGCCATCGAGTCGTGGGCACCGGTCGAGTGGCGCACATCGCCCGACGAGCCAGGCTCTGCGCTGATTCGGCTCGAAGGGTTGAACGAGATTTTTTTCGATCTCGGCATCACACGCGAATGGGAGGGGCGCGAAATCGCAGCCACGACCTTCACGCCTTCTCAAATTGCACAGACGATCGCGAAGTTGCTGGCGCTGCTGGCGATGGCGCTGACGCTGCTCTGGTGCCTTCTCGCCGAGCAAGATCCGTTGAACCGTTTTGCGGTCTTGATGCTGGTATTGCTCTTTGTGGCACCGACGGTTCACCCCTGGTACGTGGCCTGGCTCATCCCCTTTGCGGCGCTGCGGCCTCAGAGCGGGGCTCTGGTGTTCAGCGCACTCACGCTGGTGGCGTACGGCGCGTGGCTTTCGTCTCAGCGAGGCGGTCCGTGGTCGATCCCGGCATGGGTCGTTGCCATCGAGTACATCACGGTGCTGGGGCTGATTGTATTTGGCCCGCGGCTGCAGAGGCTCTACGACGTCATGCCTCTGGATGTGACGACGACCGCAGATAGATGATGGGAACGAACTTGCCGCTCGTGCCCCCCTCTGATACACACTGAGGAGTCCACGAAGACATGGTTTCGAGCGCTCAGGCGCAGAGATGATTCAGGGATATATGATGACCATCCCTCGCAACGGTTTCGTTCGTAGTCTAGCGGCAGCATGTCTGCTCGCTCTGGCATTCGGCTTGCTGGGTTGCGGCCCGGTACAATCCACCGCTCGCGTCAGCGAAGCGGAGGTCGCGCTCGAACGCGCCCGCGTCGCCGAAGCAGACCAGTACGCACCCTACGAATATTACAGCGCCAAATTCTACCTCTTTAAGTCCAAAGAAGAGTGGGGGTACTCGGACTTCGAGGCATCGCTGAAGTACGCAACCGAGGCCAAGCGGGCTGCAGAAGCGGCGCTGCTCAAGGCCAAGGAAGATCCCTGGGATGGCTCACCGGCCGACGAGGAGATCACGCCGGATACCATGATCGACAAGGGTGTCTACGAACCCAATCCGGCCGCAGGCTACATCATTACCAAAGAAGGTCGTAAGGGAGGTGGCAAATGAAGACGTTGACGCGTGCACAATTCGCCGCCCTCTTCGTCGTCTGCTCGCTTCTCGTCGGATTGATGGGATGCTCGACCGGCGCAAAGCTGCGCGGTCAGGCGATGGAACTCAAATCTCTGAATAAATCGATTCACGATCGCGCGTATCGCTGCGCACCCAAGCAGCTTGCGTTCTCGGAATCCTTCGTCGAGTTCGGTCTCTACGAGCTCACGCAGGGCAATTTCGTGAAGGCGCGCCAACACCTGATGCTCGCCGAAGAAAACGCGCGGGCCGCCGACGACATGTCCAATTTCGAAGAATGTCGCGATCAGCAGGTGGGGATGGTCGTCGAAAAGACACCGACCGCCAAACTCGAGCCCAAACCTTCGGATAAAGACGGCGATGGAATCCTCGACGATGTCGATCAGTGTCCGCTCGATCCCGAAGACTTCGACACCTTCGAAGACGAAGACGGATGTCCCGACGAGGACAACGATCAGGACGGCATCGTCGACCTGAACGACGCATGTCCCTTCGTGCCCGAAGACGTAGACGGCTTTATGGACGAAGACGGATGTCCGGATCTCGACAATGATCTCGACGGCATCGTCGACATCAATGACCAGTGCCCGAACAAGCCCGAAGACTTTGACGGCTTCCAGGACGAAGACGGCTGCGACGACAGCGACAACGATGGCGACGGCATTGCCGATCTCATCGACGAGTGTCCGTTCGAGCCCGAGGTCTACAACAACAACAAAGACGAAGATGGATGCCCCGATAAAGAGGCGCTCGCGCAGATCGAAGGCGACCAGATCAAGCTGAATCAGAAGGTCTTCTTCAAGACCGCCAAGGCCAATATTTTGGCGCAGAGCTTCCCGCTCTTGAATGAGGTTGCCACCATCCTCCAAGAGAATCCGCAGATCGAAATCCGCATCGAGGGACATACCGATAGCCGCGGCAGCGACCGATACAATAAGAAGCTTTCGGATCGTCGTGCAGCCTCGGTCCGAACCTATCTACTCGAGAAGGGTGTCGATGCGAGCCGTATGAATTCGGTAGGTTACGGCGAAGAGCGACCCATCGAAGACAACAGCACCGAAGCCGGTCGTGCTGCAAACCGCCGCGTCGAGATTCACATCACGAAGCAGTAGTGTCTGCTTCATCGGCGCGGTTGGTGTTGAGTTCATACCCGGCAAAGGGTATCACCGTGGGCCGACATGGATGTGAAATGGATGGTTGTTGAGATGAATGTGAAGACACGCCTCGTTGTTCGCCTCGTTGCGCTCCTACTCTCTCTGGGTGCACTCGGGGGCGCAATGCTCCTGCCCCAGACCGCTGATGCACAGAGCGAGATCGATGGCCAGCTGCAGAAAAAGCTGGACTCGGCCATCGAAGATTACGATTTCCTGCAGATACAAGACGCCGAGAAGAAGCTTGAAGAGGCTGTCGCCCTGGCCGAGCGCAATGGCGTCGAAACCAGCCCCGTGCTGGCCAACGTCTATGTGATGCTGGGGATCGTGCGATTCGCTGCCACGCGCGACGAAGCCGTGACCGAGGATATCTTCGTTCAGGGCGTCGAGGCGGACGCAAACGTCGATATCGACCCCGTCTATCAGACACCGACCCTCAAAGACATCATGGCGAGGGCCCGCAAGCGGGCCAAGCCCAAGACGTCGGACACACCGCCACCTTCGGCCGGTGATGGGTTGACGCATGAGCCCATCCAGACCGCCGATGCAGGAAAAGACCTCGAAGTCGAAGCACTGACTCCGGTAGAACTGCCGGTGTACAAGGTCTTCCTGCACTATCGAGGCATCGATCAGACTGATTACAAACGCGCCGAGATGGAGCCGACCAGCAACACTCGCTTCGCGGTGACGATTCCGGGCAATGAGCTTACTTCGAGCCAGCTCGAATACTACATCCTCGCTGAAGATCGAGGCGGCAACATCATCGACCAGAAAGGCTCGCCGGACAATCCGCTGAGCATCGTGATGCTTGGCTCGAGCGACGTCGACGATACCGATTCGGGCGATGACGAAGTCGACGACGATGAGCCAGATGCGCCCGGTACGAGTCGCCAGTGGGTATATCTGACGCTTCTTGGCGGAACCGACTTTGGCTTCCTTCCGGGAGGCTCACCGACCGCCAATCCCGAGCGTGAAGTCAATCCGGGATTCGTACCTGCCTTTGGCCACATGGTCATCGATGCGGGCGTGCGGATTACCAATAGTGCGCACCTCGGCATTTTCTTTCGGTGGCAATTCGCCCCGGCCCAGGACTTTACGTTCATCAATACCGACCCCGGCAGCGGGTTCTGGGATACCGAAGACGAGTGTCTCGGTCTGGGTCTCTCGGGCGATTGCATCCTGGGGTTCAAATACAAGTGGTTCTTCAGCGACAGCGAGCCGCTCAAACTCTACTCGTCGGCCGGTACCGGCGTCGGGCGTGTGCGAAACTGGCTTCGTCTCAAAGAAGATGCGACGAGCCCGGCCTGCGCCGGAAAGGCCATCGAGACGGACTCCAACGGACAGGAAATCTGCTTCGTCAAAGATACGGTGCGTACGGGCTGGCTGCATTTTGGAGTCGGTGGAGGGCTCGCCTACGAGCTCACGGACTTCCTCGATCTAACGGCCGATGCCTATCTGATGTTGCTGGTGCCCGATACGTCCCTGAACCTCGACGTAAGCGGCGGCCTCACCTTCCGCTTCTGAGCGAACTCACTCTTCTTCGAGATCCCCTTCCTCGTCATCGGGCAGATCGCGCCCGGTGATGTCGACGGGCTGCTTTGTTCCAACATTCAGGGGGTGATCGAGCGGATTCGGATCGTCGTGCACGTATTCGAATTTCTCGTGCAGGGCCGTCTTGGCCAACATATGGGCACTGACAGGAGCCGTAATGAAGAGAAAGACGGTGATCCAGACCTCGTGAACACTCACGATGGGCTCAGTGGCCGTAAAGTAGACTGCCGATGCCGTCAGAATTCCGCCGAGCCCCAGTGTCGAGGCCTTGGTCGGTCCATGCAGGCGCATGTAGAAATCATCGAGTTTGACGAGCCCCCATGACCCGATGAACGCAAAGCTGGCCCCGGCGATGAGCAAAAAGGCGAGTAGGATTTGTGTCGCTATCGACATGGAAGTCTCACTCGATGATGTCGCCACGAAGGAAGTATTTGCTCAGTGCGACTGTACCCGCGAAACCCATCATCGCGATCAAAAGAGCTGCCTCGAAGTAGAGATACGAGCCCAGCTTGATGCCCATGAGAACGATCATCGCGATCGCGTTGACGTACATCGTGTCGAGACCGACCACGCGGTCCAGAGTTCGCGGCCCGGCCGCCATCCGATAGAGATTCATCACGAGCGATGCCGTCACGAGGACGAACGCGATGATCAATGCTGTATCGAAGATCATCATTCGAAGATCTCCTTGAGAGGCTGCTCGTAGCGCTCTTTGATCTCGGCCACCAGAGCGTCGGGGTCATCGGTATGCAGACAATGCACAATCAACATCTTCTGGTCACCGCTGATGTGCGAAGACACCGTGCCCGGCGTGAGCGAGATGGTGCTCGCGAACACGGTGATCGTAAACGGATGCTCGATATCGAGCGGGATGTAGAGAAAACGCGGATTCAGTTTGTCCTGCGGGCCCATAATCCACCCGGCAACCTGCAGGTTCGCAATCACGACGTCGTAGAGAAAGACGAAGAGATAGCGCCCGAGGAGCGTGAAGTTTTTGACCTTCGGTGCATCCGGCCAGAAGCGCGTCGTGTAGAGAGGCACCACGACCGAAAGGATCAATCCCAGCAAGAGATTGCCCGGAGAGACCGACATCTGAACGGTCACCCAGATCACGAAGAGGAGAATACTCAGCCTCGGCTTGGGTAGGACTTTACTCATGGGGCACCTCCGAGCACGGCATTACGGTAGATGCCAGGATCCATGAGCTGAGAGGTCGTCTGGTCCATGAATTCGGTGATGGGCCCGGCAAAGATAACCATCGCAACGATGCAGAGGAGAAGGCCGACGATGGGAATTGTGCGCCAGCCGGCCTTGGGCGGCTTGTCTTTCAATGGCTCTTCGGTCTTCCAGAAGAGCGCCGAGCCAGCGCGAGCCGAAGCCACGACGACGAGGAAGCTCGTGCCGAGCACGAAGGTCCACATCGCAGAATACCACGGAGTGTCGATCGCGGCTTCGAGAATGAGCACCTTACCGATGAAACCCGTCAGCGGCGGCAGACCTGCTGCGGCGATCATGGCAATGAAGAAGAGCATGCCCACAAGGAGCTGCTCGTGAACGCGCGGGCCCGGCGTCAGACGATCGCCAATAGCGTGTCCGCGTTGCTCCATGATGAGATCGGCGACGAGGAAGAGCGCGCCCATGATCAGGGTGCTATGCATCATGTAATAGAGACTGCCCGAGATGCCTTCAGCATTATAGAGGCCGATGCCCACCAGGGTCGTCCCGACCGACGAAATCAAAAGATAGGCCAGCATTCCTCGCAGCTTACGAGCTGCCATGGCACCCAGTACGCCCATGGTCAGCGTCACGAGCGCGAGCGGCATGAGATAGGGCTCGGCCAACTCGGCGACGAACCCCTGGCCTTCGCCGAAGAGCAGTGTCGTCGTGCGAAGGATCGCGTAGACACCAATCTTAGTCATGATGGCGAAGATCGCCGCAACCGGGGCCGTCACCGATGCGTACGCTTTGGGAAGCCAGAAATAAAGCGGGAAGATGGCCGCCTTGATCGAGAACACGACGAGAATCAGGTACGCGCCGGCTCTCGCGAGCGTGGCATCTCTTGCCGGGACCTCGCCAATTTTAGCTGCCATGTCGGCCATATTCAGCGTACCCGTCACGGCATAGAGGACGCCGACCGCGATCAGGAAGAGCGCCGAGCCCACCAGGTTCAAAAAGACGTATCGAATCGCTGCCTTCGTGCGATCTCTGCCGCTTCCGTAGACGACCAGTACGTACGCAGTGAGCAGCAGAATCTCGAAGAAAACGAAGAGGTTGAACATATCACCGGTGAGGAACGCACCGTTCACACCGGTGATCTGCATCAAGAAAAGGAAGTGAAAATAAGGCCCGCGGGTATCGTCGCCGCGTATGCCGTAGAGATACGCGAAGAGCGCAAGAACGTTGGTCAAAACGACCATCACTGCGCTGAGACGGTCGAGCACGAAGATGATGCCGTACGGGATCGGCCAATTGCCGAGCGCGTAGACGACCATCTCGCCGCTCGCGGCCACCGTGAGCATGTAGATTGCGGTCGCCAGCGTTCCCAGGATTCCGGCCAGACCGAGGATTCGCTTCACCGGCAATAGACGGTCGCCAATCAAGACGCAGAGCATTGCCGTGAGCATCGGAATGATGACGGGGAAAACCATCCAGTGGTTCATTCTTCCCCTCCATCGATGTGGTCCGTTCCCAGAATCACGTAGCCCTTCACAGCGAGCGTGATGGCGAACGCCGTCATCCCAAAGCCGATGACAATGGCGGTGAGCACGAGGGCCTGAGGAAGCGGATCGGCATATTGCGTCACACCTTCCTGAATCACCGGTGGTGAGCCCACGGTGAGGCGCCCCATGCCGAAGAGAAAGAGATTTACGGCATACCCGAGTAGGGTCAGGCCGATCACGACCGGAAAGGTGCGAGAACGAAGAATCAGAAAGATTCCCGCCGCTACGAGCACGGCAATCGAAGAGGCCACAAGGAATTCAAAGCCCATCATGGCAAGTCCTCCTCGTTGGTATATCGCTGGTATTCGCTAAGACGTCGAATGATCACGAGAAGTGCCCCAACGACGACCAGGAAGACTCCGAGATCGAATGGGATCGCACTCGTGAGCGGTACCTTCCCGATCACGGGAAGTTCGAGATAGATCTTTCCGTTGTCGAGAAACTCGCTGCCGAATGCCCAGGCTCCCATACCGGTAGCGACCGCAAGAATGACCCCGACGGCGCCCATCTTGACGAAATCGACCTTGAGGCGATTGCTCGTCCAGTCGATCCCGCTCGCCACGTATTGCGCGATGAGTGCGACAGCCGCGACCAATCCCGCGATGAAGCCTCCGCCCGGCAAATTGTGCCCGCGCAGGAAGATATAGACGGCGACGAGCAGAATCAGCGCCATGAGAGGCCGCGTCGTCGTCGTGAGCATCGTCGGGAATCGTTCTTCGTTATACGCGCGCAGCTGGACCGGATAGTTCGGGCGTCGCCCGCGCAACATCACGACGATGCCGATCGCGGCAACCAGCAGAACGGCGACCTCGCCCATCGTATCGAAGCCGCGGAAGTCGACCAGAATCACGTTCACCACATTCGAGCCGCCTCCCTCAGGGACGGATTTGGCGAGGTGAAACGATGAGATGCTGTCGAGTGGCCGTGTGAACACGCCGTACGCCATCGCGCCCACTCCCAGACCCGCCAGGATCGAGATCACGGCATGCTGCGTGCGAGACGGCATCGGCGTATCTCGAGGCGTTTTCTGCGGGAGCACGTAGAGCGAAAGGAGAATGAGCAGGATCGTGACGACCTCGACCGAAAGCTGTGTCAGCCCGAGATCCGGCCCTGAGAAATAGATGAACATCAGCGCCACGACGAGGCCGACCACGCTGGCGAAGACCACCGCAGCCAGTCGCTTACGATGATACCAGACCGTCATGAACGCCCCGGACACGACGAGGAACCACGGCAAATATGCAATCGCAGGAGCCGCCTCGGGCTCGAGCGGGCCTCTCTGCCAGCCGAGTTGCGCCACCGCGAGGAATCCGGCGAAAGTCGCAAATACGATCGAGAACGAGAGATAACGCTGCATCGAGCCGTTATCGATACGCTCGGTGAAGGCCGTGGCCATCTCGAATAAAAAGTCCATGAAGGCTTCGAAGAGTTCTTTCCCGGTGAGCTCGGGTATCTTCTGATGCACCTTCTCGTGAATCACGGGCCACTTCATGTAGAGGCCAATGGCGCCGATGATCGCGATCACCGTCATCGCCAGTGCCGGCGTGAGCCCGTGCCAGAGCGCCAGATAATAATCCGGCAGCTCGCCGCCGATTGCCGCTGTCGCAGAAACCGCGACGAGCGGCCCAGCTGTCATGGCCGGGACAATTCCGACGACCACACAGATCGCGACCAGAATTGCCACCGGGAGACGCATACCGAGCGGCGGATCGTGCGGATGGCCCGGCAAATCGTGCGCTTCAGGCCCGAAGAAAACATCGACGATGAAACGTATCGAATAGGCGATCGAACAGAGCCCACCAAAGGTCACTACGACCGGGATGATCCACGCGGCTGTGCCCCAGTCGGCGATGAACGGATGCTCCATCAGGTGGAAGGCTTCTTCGAAGAACATCTCTTTCGAGATGAACCCGTTGAAAAGCGGGGCCCCGCCCATGGCCAGTGCTCCGAGAAGAGCGAGCACGAAGGTGAAAGGCATCGAATGTCTGAGGCCGCTGAGAATGCGTGCGTCGCGCGTGCCGGCTTCGTGATCGACAATTCCGGCTGACATGAAGAGCGACGCTTTGAACGCCGCGTGATTCATGATGTGGAAGACGCCGATCACGGTGGCCAATTTGGTGCTGAAGCCGAAGAGAGCCGTGATGATCCCGAGGTGACTGATGGTCGAATAGGCCAGCAACCCTTTGAGATCGTGTTTGAAAAGCGCGATGTAGGCCGCCACGACCAGTGTCGCAACCCCGGCGCCCGTCACCATGAAGAACCAGAGAGAGGTGCCCGAGAGAGCCGGATGCAGGCGGGCCAACAAAAAGACGCCGGCTTTGACCATCGTCGCCGAGTG